>NZ_JBFRFR010000026.1:0-93701 GCF_052114925.1 Bradyrhizobium sp. 2TAF36
GTTCTCGCCGCCGCCGGCTATAACTTCGGTCTGCTGCTGCGATGGCTCGCAGAGCTCTTGCGTGTCATCATCCGAGCCTTCTTCGAGACCGTCCCGGCTCGAAACACCGCTTGAGCCGGGCGCCGCCGCCAGTTCTTCACGAACGACTCCTGTACTACACCATGATGGCCGGGAGATGAGGTAAATAACTGGCCATCTAAAAACAGCTCGCCAAAAAAACTCAACAATTACTGCTTCTTATCTGATCCCGTCACGGATCATGTATCCGGCGCCGCGGATCGTGTGCAGCAGCGGCCGCTCAAAACCCTTGTCGATCTTGGAGCGCAGCCGCGAAATGTGCACGTCGATCACGTTGGTCTGCGGATCGAAATGGTAGTCCCAGACGTTCTCCAGCAGCATGGTGCGCGTCACCACCTGGCCGGCATGCTTCATGAGGTATTCGAGCAGGCGGAATTCGCGCGGCTGGAGCGTCAGTTCGTCCTTGCCGCGGGCGACGCGATGGGACAGCCGGTCGAGTTCGAGATCGCCGACGCGGTAGAGCGTGTCCTCGGCCGGACCGCCGCGGCGCCGTGACAGCACTTCGACCCGGGCCAGCAACTCGGCAAAGGAATAAGGCTTCGGCAGATAGTCGTCGCCGCCGGCGCGCAGACCCTTAATGCGATCGTCGACCTGCCCGAGCGCGGAGAGAATCAGCACCGGCGACGAGTCGCCCTTGTCGCGCAACGCGCCGATCAGGGACAGGCCGTCACGCTTGGGCAGCATGCGGTCGACCACCAGCACGTCGTAATCGCCGCTCTCGGCCATGGCGAGGCCTTCCTCGCCGTCGGCGGCGTGGTCGGCAATGTGTCCGACTTCACGAAACGCCTTCACGAGATAGTCGGCGGATTCGCGGTCGTCTTCGATGATGAGGAGGCGCATCGTGCGTTCGGCGGCGGTCAAGGGGGTCAACCTTCTCTGAACATGGCGCGAGCGGCAATCGCATGCAAGCCAAGCAAACGGGACTTGGGTAGGCAAAAAGGCGGGCGGTGAAGCTGGGGGGACCTCACCGCCCTAGGCCTTCCGACGGAGGGGGGCGTAATTCCACCGGAAGGTAGGCTGGGGGAGCGGACCTTACGCTGCTCCCCCGAAGGGCGTCGGCGGCGGGGGCGACTGATGCCGGCGACACCCCTCATCTCGTAGACCTCCTGAAGGCTTAGCCCTTGGCGATGGGCACGGCGACGAAGCGCGACTGGCCGCCGCTCTTCACGCGCATCAGGACGCTGTTCTTGTTGTCGGTCCGCGCCGTGTTGATGGCGTCGCGGACTTCGCCGGCGGTGCTTACGCTCTTGCCGCCGACTTCGAGAATGACGTCGCCTTCCTTGAAGCCGCGTTCGGCCGCGGCGCTCTTCGGATCGACTTCGGTGACCACGACACCTTCCTTGCCGGCGCCGGCGACGGAGTCGGCGGGCGCGACGGTCATGCCGAGCTTGGGCACGTCGGTGCCACGGCTCGCACTCTTGCCGCTATCCTTGTCGGTGTCGGCCTTGGCCTCGATCGTGTTCGGCAGCTGGCCGAGGGTGAGGTTCACGACCTTGTCCTGGCCCTTGTGCAACACGTTGAGCTTCACGGTCGCGCCGGGCGCCATGCCGCCGATGGTACGGGCAAGCTCGCGGGCGTCCTTGACGGATTCGCCGTTGACCGAGGTGATCACGTCGCCGGACTCGATGCCGGCCTTCGCCGCCGGACCGTTCGCCTGCGGCTCCGCCACCAGCGCACCTTCAGCCTTCTTCATACCGAGGCTGTCGGCGATATCGGACGTCACTGGCTGGATCTGGACGCCGATCCAGCCGCGGCTGACCGAGCCCTTGTCCTTGAGCTGGGCCACCACGCTCTTCACGGTGCTCGCCGGAATCGAGAACGCGATGCCGACGCTGCCGCCGGAGGGCGAGTAGATCGCGGTATTGACGCCCATCACCTCGCCGTTGGTGTCGAAAGCGGGACCACCGGAATTGCCCTTGTTCACGGGCGCATCGATCTGGATGAAATCGTCATAAGGACCGTTGCCGATGTCGCGGCCGCTGGCCGAGACGATGCCCGCAGTCACGGTGCCGCCGAGGCCGAACGGATTGCCGACCGCGAGCACCCAGTCGCCGATCCGCGGCTTGCTGTCGGCGAGCTTGGCGAACGGGAAGTTCGAGCTGCCCTCGACCTTGATGAGGGCGAGGTCAGTGCGCTGGTCCGTGCCGATCACCTTGGCGGTATAGGTCTTGCCGTCGTCGGTCGTGACCTCGACCTTGTCGGCGCCGTCGACCACGTGGTTGTTAGTCACGGCAAAACCGTCGGCGGAGATGAAGAAGCCGGAGCCCTGGCCCTGCACGACGCGGCCGCGGCCACCCTTCTGGCCCGGGAAACCATCCGGACCGCCGAAGCGGCGGAAGAAGCGCTCCATCGGCGAGCCGGGCTGGAACGGCGAGGAGGAATCATCGCCATCGTCGTTGCTCGCGGTCTTCTCCTTGATATTGACCTTCACCGAGATCACCGACGGTTTCACGCGCTCGACGATGTCGGCGAATCCGACCGGACGCTCAACCTTCCGGACCTCGTTGTTGACCTGCGCATGCGCCGGGCTGGAGAACAGCTCGCTCGGCGAGGTCGACGGGCTGAAGCCGTGGACGGCAATCCCGAGGCCAGCGACGACCGAAGCCATCAGCGCGATCCTGCGCGCGGAGAAAACCGACCGGCGGGGCGGCCGGTAGGACGGAAGGTTCGTGAGGTCGGGACGGTCGGTCATGCAGGAATCTCCAAGGCCTTGAATTCTTTCGGTGCCGGATGGCAGCACGTTACGGACATGAAGATGGGGGCTCCCGCCTTACCGTGCGCTGGCGGCGGGGTTAAACTTTTGTAATGAAGGGTCGCGCCGTTGCGGCAGTTTATCGCACGCCGAAAGTCGTGGCCTTACAGGAACTTAATCGAGTTCCCCTGACGAGCGTCGAACACGCCTTTGGCGAGATCAGCTCGCCCTCACGCTGCCGATGAATTCGTCGACTTCACGCTTCAGGGTTTCGGCCTGCTGCGACAGATCGACGGCGGAATCGCGCGCTTCAGCCGCCATGCGGCCGGTCTCCGCCGACGTCGAGGTGATCTGGACGATGTGGTTGGAGACGTCCAGCGTTCCATGCGCGGCATCCTGCGCGCTGCGGGTGATGTCCTGCGTAGCGTTGCGCTGCTGGGCGGTGTCGACCTCGATGCCCGACATGATCGACGAGATCTCCGACAGCGTCTTCGAGATGCCGTCGATCGCGCCGCGCGTCTCCGCGGTGATGCCCTGGATGCTGGCGACGTGCGAGGTGATCTCCTCCGTCGCCTTGCTGGTCTGGTGCGCGAGGCTCTTCACTTCGGAGGCAACCACGGCAAAACCCTTGCCGGCGTCTCCTGCCCGCGCCGCCTCGATGGTGGCGTTGAGCGCCAGCAGGTTGGTCTGCGAGGCGATCGCCTGCACGAGCTGCACGACCTCGCCGATCTTGTCGGCGGCATCCGACAGCGTGTGGATGGTGTCGCGGCTCTTCTCGGCTTGCGTCGCCGCGCCCTCGGCGCGCTGCGTCGCGTCGGTGACGCGGCGGCTGATCGTGCCGATCGAGTTCGTCATCTGCTCGGCCGAGCCCGCGACGACCTGAACGCTGGCGCTGGCCTGGTTCGCCGCGCTCGCGACCGCATTGGCCTTGGTGCTGGTGTCGTTGGCCGTCCGCGACAGCGTTTCGGCATTGCTCTTCAGGTGCGCGGCCGAGGACGCCACGCTGTCGACCACGCTGGCAACGAGATCGTTGAAGCGCTTGATCCGGGCGTCCAGGAATTTCGACCGCTCGGCCTGATGCTGCACTTCGTGCAATTGCTGCTCGGTGAGGCGCCGCCGCTCCAGGCCGTTGGTCTTGAACACTTCCAGTGCGCCGGCGAGCAGGCCGATCTCGTTGGTACCGCCGAGGCCCGGAACAGGCGTCTCGAATTTCTGATCGGCGACCTCACGCATGGCGTGCACAATCGCCGCCAGCGGATTGAGGATGCCGTTGCGCACAGCGAACCAGGTGGTGAGGCAGATCGCGACAGCGACCACCGCGATTACGCCGCAGGCGATCAGAAAATAGGAGAATGCCGCCTGCGCCTGCTGGTAGATCAGCATTGCATGCTCGCGCGCGGGGCCGCTCAGCGCGGCGAAATCCGACGACAGGCTGGTGATCTCGTTGTTGAGGTAGAGCACCGCGACGAAGCCGGTGCCGCCGCCGATGCCCAGCAGGAACAATAATGCAGCGACGACGGCGCCGATCAGGAAGCGGATCGTCAGATTGCTGTTCGTGAACATCGCTGAGGACTCAAAAATCTGGAATTGAATTTCGCGACAAGCTTCCAGACAAAGGTCAACAGAGCATGAAACACGCTGTGGCAGACGGCCTACGTATCATTACGTAGCCTAGGACGACTTCGTCTCGTCCGACATCAAGGCGGCGAGCTGCGACTCTTCATCCGCAGTGAGCGGCGGAGCTGGTAGGTCTGCACCGCTTCGCGCGCGCCGGCGGATTTGCAGCCAGAGCGCCAGGCCGCCGCTGATCAGCAGCAGCGGCGCGAGCAGCCACAACAGCATGGTCTGCCGCTCGAAGCGCGGCTTGAGCAGCACGAACTCGCCATAGCGCGCGACCAGGAAGTCGAGCACCTGCGAATTGCTGTCGCCGGCAGCGATCCGCTCGCGCACCAGCAGCCGCAAATCGCGCGCCAGCGGCGCGTCGGAATCGTCGATCGACTGGTTCTGGCAGACCATGCAGCGCAGCTCGCGCGACAAGTCGCGGGCGCGTGCCTCCTTCACGGGATCCGACATGATCTCGTCGGGCTGCACGGCGTGGGCGGCGGGCAAAGCCAGCAGCATGAGCGCAACGATCGTGACCATCATCCGCCGCATCGGATCACTCCGCCGGCTGAAGGCGCTGCTTGGCCCGCGCCGGCTTCGGTGCGCCGACCCGCAGGCGCCGGTCGGACAGCGACAGCATGCCGCCAAAGGCCATGAGCACCGGTCCCCACCAGATCAGCAGCACCAGCGGCTTGTGATAGATGCGCACCGCAATGGCGCCATCGGCAGTCGCGTCGCCGAGGGAAACGTAGAGCTGGCTCGCGCCGCGCGTCAGCAATGCGGCCTCGGTGGTCGAGGACCCGCGCGTCGTGAAGTTGCGCTTGGACGGCGTCATGACGCTGATCTTCTCACCGTCGCGGCTGACGTTGAACTCGGCGATCATCTCGCGGAAGTTCGGCCCCTGACGCTGGGACAGGCCGTCGAGCTTGAGATCATAGCCGGCGACGTGTGCAACGTCGTTCTGCTTCATGGTCGCGATATACTCGCTGTTCCAGGTGGTCTCGCAGACGATCCCGATCAGCGCGACGCCGAGGCCCGCATGGGCAAACACAGAACCCCAGGCCGAACGCGGCAGGCCGCGGGCCCGGTGCAGCGTCGTTGCGAACGGCAGGCGGAACAAACCGGTCCGTTCGGACAGATCGGTCACGGCACCGGCGATGACGAAGACTCCAAGCCCAATTGCCAATGGTGCCAGCGCACTGCCACCACGGGTCCAGGCCCAGACGATGGCGATCACAACGAGCGCGGCAACGCCCGCCGCAAGCAGCCGCTGGGTGACGCCGAGCAGATCGCCGCGCTTCCACGCCAGCATCGGCCCGAACGGCACCGCGAGCAGCAGCAACGCGAATAGCGGGGCGAAGGTGAGATTGTAGAAGGGCGCGCCGACCGATATCTTGAAGTCGAGCGCTTCCGTCGCCAGCGGATAGAGCGTGCCGAACAGCACGACCGCGCAGGCCACGCTGAGCAGAAGATTGTTCAACACCAGCGCGCCCTCGCGCGAGATCGGCGCGAACAGGCCGCCCTGCTTCAACGAGGTCGCGCGCGCTGCAAACAGCGAGAGGCTGCCGCCGATGAACAGGCAGAGGATCAGCAGAATGAACACGCCGCGCGTCGGATCGGTGGCAAAAGCGTGCACGGAGGTGATGACGCCCGAACGCACCAGGAAGGTGCCGAGCAGCGACAGCGAGAAGGTCAGGATCGACAGCAGGATGGTCCAGACCTTCAGCGCGTTGCGCTTCTCCATCACCAGCGCCGAGTGCAGCAGCGCCGTGCCGGCGAGCCACGGCATCAGCGAGGCGTTCTCGACCGGATCCCAGAACCACCAGCCGCCCCAGCCGAGCTCGTAATAGGCCCAGTACGACCCCATCGCGATGCCGAGGGTCAGGAAGATCCAGGCCACCAGCGTCCACGGCCGCACCCAGCGCGCCCAGGCCGCGTCGATCCGCCCCTCCATCAGCGCCGCGATGGCGAAGGAGAACGAGATCGAGAAGCCGACATAGCCGAGATAGAGCATCGGCGGATGCACGGCGAGGCCGATGTCCTGGAGCACCGGATTGAGATCGCGTCCCTCGATCGGCGGATTGGCGATGCGCAGGAACGGGTTCGATGTCACCAGGATGAAGAGATAGAAGGCGCTGGCGATCCAGGCCTGCACGGCCAGCACATGCGCGCGCAGCGACAGCGGCAGATTGTTACCGAAGGCGGCGACCATTCCGCCGAACAGCGCCAGGATCGACACCCACAGCAGCATCGAGCCTTCATGGTTCCCCCACACGCCGGTGATCTTGTAGATCAGCGGCTTCATCGAATGGGAGTTCTCGTAGACGTTGGCGACGGAGAAATCCGAGTTCACGTGAAGCATCACGAGCGCGATGAACGACGCACCGACGAACAGGAGTTGCGCCAGCGCGGCGGAGCGCGCCACGTTCATCAGCGCGGCATCGCGCAGACGCGCACCGATCAGCGGCACGATGGACTGGATCAGCGCCAGGCCGAGGGCCAGCACCAGCGCGTAGTGTCCGGATTCCGCGATCAACGCACTGCTCCCTGCGAGTTGCCCTGCGCGGTCGTCGCCGCGGGTTTGACGCTATCAGAAGCCTTGGCGCCGTAATCGTCCTTCCAATGCCCCTGCTTCTTCAGGGCATCGGCGACTTCCTTGGGCATGTAGGTCTCGTCGTGCTTGGCAAGCACGGTGTCGGCCTTGAACACGCCATTGGCGTCGAGCGCGCCTTCGGCCACCACGCCCTGCCCTTCACGGAACAGGTCGGGCAGGATGCCCTTGTAGGCGACCGGCAGCTTGGCGCCGCCATCGGCAACCTCGAAGGTCACGGCGAGATTATCGCCGCGCTGGAGCGAGCCGGGCTGCACTAGGCCGCCGAGACGAAACCGCTTGCCGGGCTCGACGTGCTTTTCGGCGACCATCGTCGGCGTCGAGAAGAACACGATGGAGTCGCGCAGAGCGTTGAGCACCAGCGCGGCTGCAAGCGCGAGCACCGCGAGGGAGCCGCCGATGATGGTCATACGTCGCTGCTTGCGCGTCATCGCGTATCCGTTCTCCGCTCGCCTCGTCCCGACATCGTCATCCGTCGAGCCCGAGAGTCTTGAGGCCTTCGTTGAGCTGGCGCAGCCGCGCGGCATCGTTGGCGACAGCCTGTCGGGCGTCGGTCGAAGCGCCCATTGCCCTGTCACGATCGCCCATCACGAGATAGGCGCGCACCAGGCGCAGCCAACCCTCGACATCATCGCCGTTCTGCTTCAGCCGGGTGGCCAGGCGTTCGACCATGCCGCGCACCATCGCGTTGCGATCGCCCTCGTTCATGTCCTTGGAGGCTGCGATCGTCTCGTCAGACAGCGCCGGCATCGTAGCGCCACCGCCGCCGACCCGCGCCAGCGAGGTCTGCACCAGAGGGCGCCACGGCGCATCCGCCGGCGCTTTCGCCAGCAGTGCGCGCCAGATGTTGGCGGCATCGTCCTTGCGGCCATCCTGCTCGGCGGCAAGCCCGAGGAAATAGTTCGCCTTGGGATCGTCCGCGTTCAGGCCATGCGCGCGCTCGAATTCGGTCTTGGCCTCGGCAGTCACCACGCCGCCGGCAGCAGCCGCGATCGCCTCGCCTAGATCGGCCCGGCGCTCCGAACTCTCGCCATTGTAGGTAAGCGAGTTGCGATAGGCGCGCACCGCATCGTCGAAGCGGCCGAGCCGCACCAGCACCGGCGCGAGCACGTTCCAGCCGCGCCCGTCGGTCGGATTCTTTTCCAGATGCTGCTCGACCTGCACGACGAGATTCTCGAGCGCCATGCCGGACCCGGCCCCGCGCTCCCGCTGCGCCAGGGGAAAGTCCTGGAGCCTGGGCGAGCCGAGCGGCATGTAGACGCCGATCGCAATGAGCGGCAGGCCGGCAAGCGCCAGCACAGCCGCCGCGCGGCGCCATTTGAGGCTCGATGTCGGTTCCGATACAGGCTCGCTCCCGGCCGCGGCAAGCAGCCTGCGGCTGATCTCGACACGTGCGGCCTCGGCTTCCGGCGCGGCGATCAGTCCTGCGGCGAGATCACGCTCGATCTCGGCCAGCTGGTCCTTGTAAACCGCGACCTCGCTCCCCTGATTTTGCGCGCGTCCGCTGCGGCCGAGCGGCAGAAGCACGGCGAAAATCGCCGCGACCGTCATCAGCGCGAACACGAACCATAGCGTCATCAGGCAAGCTTCCGGCGGCGCGCGAACCGCGCCCATAGGTGGCTTTACACCACGGCCGGACGATGCGGCAATTGACAATTGTCAATTCGGCGCGACCGCACACAGTCCCGAAACTGTGAAAATCCAACGGCTTAACGGATCTCGAAGTCCGCGCTTTGAGCGGCGTCCTCGCCGTGCCCGTTGAAGGCCCTCAGGAAGTATGTTCCCGGCTCGATTGCTTCAGGCAATCTGATGCGCAACGCCCCGACGGGAACGGTCGATGCGACCCTGGTGACGGTCTCAGGCAGTTGGCGGCCGCTTGCCTTCTCGATCAGCACCACCTTCGCGCCAACCATCAGCCTTTGGTATTTGGCGACAATGACGCGGTTTTCAATTTCGATGGAGCTGATAAGGGGTTTCATGCGCCCACAGATAGAAATTCCAAAATCTTGCACGGCGACCGTAGGGCCCGCCACCGGCACCGTCAACCACAAATTGTGATCACAAAAAAATGCGCTTGATCAGCTTGCCCGCGACGATTTGCGCTCGCCCGTGGCCGCGTTCTCTGCGGCGCGGCTCATCAGCGACGCGTAATCATCGCCGAACAGCACCTGGCAGAAGCGGATCGCGGCCTGCACCTGCTGCTGCCGATAGGTGCGGACCTTGTGATCGGCCGCTCGCAGCGACTGCACCAACTGCTCGGTCGAGCGTTCGACATATTGCTGGAGATCGGAATAGGTGCGCAACGTCACCTCGTTGATCGCAAGCTCGCTCGCGTAGTTGCGGCAGGTCGCGACGAAATCGATCAGCGCCGCGGTTTCCTCGACCTCGGTGCTGTCGATCCGCGCCCCCGGCGGAATGTCCTTCTCGGCGCGCTGGCGCAGGATGCGGCGAACGCGGCCGGGAACGCTGTCGATCTCCGATTGCAGCGCATTGGAGATGTCGGCCCGGATCGAGGTCAGCTGCTTGCCCCAGACGGAATCGTTGCGCAGATCGAGCTCCGTGCGAAGACCGCGCACGCCGTCATGCAGCGCCTTGAGATTGTCGGCGACGTTCTCGAAATGGCCGCGCTTGATGTCCATGCGCAGGATCGCGGCAACGCAGGACAAATCATGCAGGGCGATCGTGACGGCCACACCGTAGGGCGTGGCCGCGACGCGGATCTCGTCGTCGGACGCGGCAATCTTGATGGCGAGGCGGATGATCTGCCACGGCGCGGTCATCCGCTGCACGACCATCGACAGCGCGAAGGCCAGCATCTGCGGCGTCTGGAGCGCGGGGATGTTGAGTGTGGACGTCACAGATGCGATCTGGGCTTCGCCGAAGGTACGCAGGAAGCGCGGCAGCTTCTCGTTCAGCGTAGCGATGGCTTCCCGGACCTGAAGCACCGCTCCGATCGAATAGAGGTCCTCGATCACGTTGGGCGGGCCGACACGGGCGAGCGCGCGCGACTTGTCGCCGCCGCCGGGACCCGTCAACCCGAAGATGGCATCCGCGGCCACGGCCTGGAGCCTCGCCGCGAGGGCTTCGACCTGCCCTGCACTGTCTGAAGCCGGCATGCGCGCCAGCGCCGCCTCGAATTCGTTGACCTTGTCGGGGGCGCCATCGCGGCCGAGCCATTGCCAGATCGGATGCAATGAGGAGCGACGGATCTGGCCGACCCTGACAGGGGCGCCCGTCTCGACCAGGAACGGTTCCAGCACCTGGAACAACAGCCGCGACAGATCGTCCGTGCGCGGCGGCGCAGCCTCGTCGACTTCGGTCTTGCGGACGATCTTGCGCAGCTGCTCTAGCACGAGCGTCGCCACCGCCGTGTCCTGGCCGCGCTCGAGCGCGCGCTCGAACTCCCGCATCAGCAGCGCCTGCGACTGCGGCGGGAGCTGCGCGAGATATTCCCTCAGCCGCTCGATCGATGTCTGGCTCATGCGCCCGGGTGATGCACGATAAAATGGCAGACGTGGGATGCGTCCTGCGCGATCATAGATGGGGCCCACTTAAGAAGCCGTTTAGGAAGTCGCTCCGAAATAGCTCCGGTTTGGTCCGGATCGGTACCGGACCAGCCAAATAGTCGTGCCGGAACAAAGGATTATATTCCGGGGAGGACCAGCTCCGCCCGCAGGCCACCGGTCGGGGCGCCCGCGAGCGAGAGGCTGCCGCCATAGAGCGCGGCGAGGTCGGTCACGATGGACAGGCCGAGCCCCGAGCCGGGCTTGGACTCGTCGAGCCGCTGGCCGCGCCGGGAGACCTGGGCGCGCTCGGCCTCCGACAGGCCGCGGCCATCGTCGTCGACGATGATCCGCAGGCGCGGGCCGGCGCCCGTCTGGTGCGGCGCTTCCACCAGAACCTCGATGAAGACCTGCGAGGCCGCCCATTTGCAGGCATTGTCGACGAGATTGCCGACCATCTCCTCCAGATCTTGCCGCTCGCCGCGAAATTTTGCGGACGGATCGGCCTTGGCCTCGACCACGATGTCGCGATCGCGATGGATCTTCTCCATGGTCCGCCGCAGCGCCTCGATGACGGGCGCGACCTCCGTCACGGTCGCCACCACCGAGACGCGCGCCGCGATGCGCGCGCGCTCCAGATGATGGGCGAGCTGGTCGCGCATCACGTCCGCCTGCTCCATCACCTTGGCTGCGAACGGCTCGGTGGCGTGCGTGCCGGCCTCATTCACGATCACCGAGAGCGGCGTCTTGATCGCATGGGCGAGATTGCCGACATGGGTGCGCGCGCGCTCGACGATCTCGCGATTGGCATCGATCAGCGCGTTGGTCTCGCGCGCCAACGGCGCGATCTCGACCGGGAATTCACCTTCGAGCCGCTCCGCCCGCCCCGAGCGGATGTCGGCGATAGATTCCGAGATGCGCTTGAGCGGCGCAAGACCGAACCTCACCTGGAACACCGTGGTCAGCAGCAGCACGATGCCGAGCGCGGTGAAGGTGCCGCCGAGGTAGTAGTCGAAGCTCCGCGTCTCGTCGAAAATCTCGGTGTCGTCGCCGGCGACGCTGACCAGATATTTGCCGTCCGCGCCGAGATCGACCGGCCGCTCCACCATGCGGAGATTCTGTCCCTCCGGCCCGTCGACATAGGCGAGGCGAATGCCGGCGGCGGTGAGCTCGGTGCCCTGCTCCTCCAGCTTCGGCAGCTTCTTGTCCCAGAGCGAGCGCGACGAGCGCACCTCCGGCTTCTCGGTATCGGTCCGCGTGATCTGCCAGTACCAGCCCGACAGCGGCAGCTCGAACAGGGGCTCGCCGAGCGACTGGAACTGACGATCCGGCGGCTCGTCGGGGGTTGCGACCTCGGCGATGAGGGTGCGCAGATAGAGATTGAGCCGGCGGTCGAAGGCGCGCTCGGTGGCGCTCTTGTAGACCGACGACAGCACCACCCCGGTGATGGCCAGGATCACCACGAGCCACGCCGTCGCCGACAGGAACAGGCGATTGGCAAGCGAGCTAGCGGCCATCGGAAGGATCCCGGCAGGCGCAGGGGGGCGGGGCGTCGGACGTCATGACCGGACCAAGGCCCCTGTTCGGCCGGCCGTCAAGTCCTGACGCCTCAAGCGCCGGGAGCAGGCGGCGGGGTCAGGAGATAGCCGAGGCCGCGGACGGTCTGGATGATGTCGACGTCGAGCTTCTTGCGGATGCGGCCGACGAAAACCTCGATGGTGTTGGAGTCGCGGTCGAAGTCCTGGTCGTAGAGGTGCTCGACCAGCTCGGTGCGGGACACGACGCGCCCCGAATGGTGCATCAGGTAGGCCAGAAGCCGATATTCGTGCGAGGTCATCTTGACGGGATTGCCGGAGACGCTGACCCGCCCGGTCCTGGTGTCGAGCGTGACGGGGCCGCAACTCAATTCGCTCTGGGCATGGCCGGTGGAGCGGCGCAGCAGCGCGCGGATGCGCGCCAGCACCTCCTCCAGATGGAACGGCTTCGGCACGTAATCGTCGGCGCCGGCATCGAACCCCTGGACCTTGTCGCTCCAGCGGTCACGCGCGGTGAGGATCAGGACCGGCATGGTGCGGCCGTTGCGGCGCCAGGCTTCCAGCACCGAGATGCCGTCCTTCTTCGGCAGGCCGATGTCGAGCACAACGGCATCGTAGGGCTCATTATCGCCGAGATAATGCCCCTCCTCGCCGTCGAAGGCACGGTCGACGACGTAGCCGGCGTCGGTCAGCGCCTTGGTGAGCTGCCGATTGAGATCGGGGTCGTCCTCAACAACAAGCAGGCGCACGCTTCTCTCCAGAAATAGACTGCACAATCGATCGCCAGAGATGAGCAATTCCGGCGTGAACTGAATATGAACACGGGGAACCGGCCGCGTTACTTTTTGGTCATATAGAGCTTCTCAAGCGCCGACGCGACGGCGCCCGCCAGGCAGCCACCGGACGAGCCGGCGGGCGTGGCGGGCGCAATGTGCCGCGTTACGCGGCGAGTCGGAAGGTCCGAACCGTCCCGTCGATCGGCCGTCAGGTCCGGAAGAACACGAACCAGATGACGGCAAGGATCAGGATCGCGAGCCCGGTCGAGATGGTAAGCAGCGCCGCCACTGACGGCCCGGGTTCGCCCTGACGCGCCTCGGTGGCGGTTTCGACGATCTGATCGTGCTCTCGCGTGGCTGCCATAATGCCCTCAATCTCTGGATGTCGGCTGCGGTGGTCGCGACCTCCTCGCGGCCTGATGTCTTGAGCCAACGCGTGATTGGATATGATGTTCCGGTTTTTGCCGCTGCATCGGGCTGCAACCGCGCGCCGGGCGGCCGGTTAACGCAGTTGCAAGATTCCGCAATCCGCCTTGCTATGATTCRTTGTTCCCCGATGGTATCCTCGTCCTCTGTCCCCGTTGCGTTTGGAGTAGCCCATGGCCCCCCGCGCCAATTGGAAGGGTTTTCTGCGTCTGTCGCTCGTGACCTGCCCGGTCGCGCTGTATCCGGCCACTTCGGATACCGAGAAGGTCTCGTTCAACCAGATCAACCGCAAGACCGKCCACCGGATCAAGTACCTCAAGGTCGACGCCGAGACCGGCGACGAGGTGACCTCCGAGGACATCGTCAAGGGCTACAAGGTCGACACCGACACCTATATCGAGGTCACCAAGGACGAACTCGACGACATCGCGCTGGACTCCACGCACACGATCGAGATCGACGAGTTCGTGCCGAAGACCGATATCGACAGCCGCTATTTGATCCGCCCTTACTATCTCGTGCCTGACGGCAAGGTCGGCCACGACGCCTTCGCGGTGATCCGCGAGACCATCCGCAGCATGGACAAGGTCGCGATCGGCCGCGTCGTGCTGACCAACCGCGAGCACATCATCGCGCTGGAGCCGCTCGAGAGCGGCCTGATGGGCACGCTGCTCCGCTATCCCTACGAGGTCCGCAGCGAGAAGGAATATTTCGACGACATCCAGGACGTGAAGCTGACCAGGGACATGCTCGACCTTGCCAAGCACATCGTCGAAAAGAAATCCGGCGCGTTCGAGCCCGAGCTGTTCGAGGACCATTACGAGACGGCGCTGATCGACCTCATCAACAAGAAGCGCAGCGGTGCACCGATCGCGGCGAAGGCCGCGCCGAAGACCGGCGGCAACGTCATCAACCTGATGGACGCGCTGAAGAAGAGCATCGCCAGCGAGAAGGACATGGCGCCCGCGGCCAAGGCCGCCAAGGAGCCCGTCAGGGAGACCGTCAAGGGCAAGAAGCCGAAGAAGCGCGTCGAGGGCCAGCGCGAGATGCTGCTGCCGATCACCGGCAAGGGCGGCAAGACTGCAGCAGCCAAGGAAGCGCCGCCCAAGAAGGCCGACAAGCCGGTGCGCGCGCCGGCGCGGGCGAAGAAGGCCGGTTAGACGCAATCCGCGTCTGCCATCGCGCCGTGATGTCTCCCCTCGCCGATCGGCCGGCCTGACATGCCCTGGTCGACGGCGTTCGACGATCCTGTTCGCGTAAGCCACAAGCGCAAGCTGCTGACGCTGCAAGACGCGGCGGACTACATCATGCAGCTGCCTGAAGACTTGCAGCACGAGACGCACTGGCAGACCGCCATCGAGACCTTGATCAACGCAGCCGAGACAGGCGGCGGCTGGGTAATGTTCGCCCGCATCGCGATGTTGCGGGCGCTGAATGCGGACGGCCGCGGCCGATGAGCGCCTTGGTTGTCGTCCCTGGTAGTCATCCCGGGCAGGCATCCGTGCCGACCGTGACGAACAGGCTCAACAAACCGTTAATCGGCGCCCTCGTGTCCAGCACGACAGGGTATTCCTACGGGCGACAAAATTAACCGTTGGTTCCCCTTATGCGCAGCATGGTTCCGGCTCCGATCGAGCCAAGGTTCGCGTGCCCCCGTGCAGCAGGACGTCAGAAAGAACTACATCAGCATCGTGAACGACGCGCCTGATCACGAGCAGGCGGCGAGCACCGCGCCGCGGCCGCAGCCGCAGCCGGGCACGATGAAGGACTTCGTCGGCCGTCTCGCGACCGTGCTGAAGCGCCGCCTCCCCGCCGCACCGGGCCCGACCATCACGCCCTGACAGACACCGCGGCTTCCGCGCGTCCTTGCGGAGGGCGGTCGATTTGAATCCATTTGGATGGATCGATGGAACCTTAATTTAATGGATGCCATCGTATGTGACGGAGGCGCGGCCGCCCGGGCTTCATTCTTCCGTCGCGCAGAAAAATCTATTCGATCTATTTACCAGTCCGAAAACGACGCTGCCACACATTGGATCGGATGAAGAGGAGTTGGCAATGACTTTGCTTAGGTCTTTCCTTGCCGATGAGACTGGCGCAACCGCCATCGAATACGGCCTGATTGCCGCCGGCATTGCGCTGGCGATCGTGACCGTCGTGAACAACACGGGCAGCCAGCTCCTCAACAACAAGTTCAACTCGATCAGCTCGTCGCTGAAGTAACGGCCGCCTCGTAACGGCCGCCCTGGCCTGAGGCGACGTCCCTGCACGCGCCGGCTCGGGTGCGGCCGTCGGCGCATGCTCCTTCCGCGATCTCGTCATTGCGAGCGCAGCGAAGCAATCCAGAGTCCTCCCGCGGAGGAATTCTGGATTACCTCGCTGCGCTCGCAATGACGGTGGGTGGCCCGTAAAGCACTCAAAATCGTGTCCCGGACGCTACGCAACGTCCTTCAAGCAACCACATCCTCGCGCTCCCGCGCTTTGACGGCCTTTTGAGTCCTGATAGTCTTCGGCCCGGCGTGGTTCGACGGGCCATGCTCAATCATTGGGCCAGAGCGATTTGAAGGATTCGGATGAGAAGCGCGACGGTCTTGGCTCTCAGCCTCATGTTTGTCGGCGCCTGGTCGCACGACAGCGCGAGAGGACAGACTTCGGTCGCGCCTCCGGTTTCGCTTGCCCCGCCCAATGCATCGCCACCGCGCGCGAGCGCCAAAACTTCCAGAATTCCGCCGGCGACATCCGGCAGGGAGGCTTCGCCCCCTGTGATCGGCGGGCCTCCGCCGATGCCTAATCCGGCCGCCGACTACGATGGCTTCAGCGTAGGCACCGTCGACGACAATGACGCCTCAAGCCAGGTGACGCCGCCCGTGAGGTCACGCGCAGCAAAGGGCGCCAAGTCCAATTCCACGTCCAATCCCGATACAAATGGCCTCGGCGGCCAGTCATCGGTCGATCAGGAAGACGAGGCGCTGAAACGAAAGCTGACGATCTGCAAAAACTGCAAGTAGGACGTTTGTAGCCCGGATTGCGCTTCCGCCTTCGCTCTTCGAGCTACGGCGGACAAGTCGCCCTATCCAGGCTACGGCAGCTCGCTGCATGGCTGACCTACCGCGCCCGTCGCCCACCCGTGCTTTACCCTCCTGCAAATTCCTGATCCTCTCTCCCCAATCGGCCGGAGCAACCGGCCAAGCCTGAGGAGAGAGACGCCATGAAGCTCGGCACCGCCATTGCGGAAATCATGAAGCGCGAGGGGATCGAGATCCTCTGCGGCTATCCGGTCAACCATCTGATCGAGCACGCGGCCAAGGCCGAGATCCGGCCGGTGATGGTGCGGCAGGAGCGCGTCGGGGTGCACATGGCGGACGCGATCTCGCGGGTGACGTCGGGGCGATCGATCGGCGCGTTCTGCATGCAGCACGGGCCGGGCGCCGAAAACGCGATGGGCGGCGTTGCGCAATGCTACGGCGAATCCGTGCCCGTGCTGGTGCTGCCGATGGGCTATCAGCGCAGGCTTGCGCATATCGAGCCGAACTTCAATTCCAGCGAGGCGATGAAGGCGTTTTCGAAATCGTCCGAGCCGATCATCCTGGCTGCGGAGGTCACCAACATTTTTCGCCGTGCCTTCACCAAGCTCAAGAACGGCCGCGGCGGGCCCGTCATCGTCGAGATCCCCGCCGACATGTGGAACGAGGAGGTGCCGGAGCCGCTGAACTACACGCCGGTGCTGCGCACGCGCTACGGCGCCGATCCTGTTCATGTGAAGGAGGCAGCAGCTCTGCTCGTCAACGCGAAGCGTCCCGTGATCTATGCCGGCCAGGGCGTGCACTACGCGCAGGCCTGGCCGCAATTGAAGCGGCTCGCCGAGCGGCTCGCCATTCCCGTCACCACCAGTTTAGGGGGCAAATCATCGTTCCCGGAAACGCATCCGCTATCGCTCGGCTCGGGCGGCCTCGCGGTGCCGCGCGCGGTCCCCAAATTCCTCGCTGAGGCCGACGTCATCTTCGGCATCGGCTGCTCGTTCACGGAAACCAGTTTCGGCGTCGCGATGCCGAAGGGCAAGACCATCATCCACTCCACGCTCGATCCGAACCATCTCAACAAGGATGTGGAAGCCAAGGTCGGCCTCGTCGGCGATGCCGGCCTCGTGCTCGATGCGCTGCTGGAGGAGATCGGCAAGACCGTCACGAAGGATCGCGATGCATCAGCGGTCGCGGCCGAGATCGCCGCTTCGCACAAGGAGTGGCTGGCGAAATGGATGCCAAAACTCACCAGCAATGACGCGCCGCTCAGCCCCTATCGCGTGCTCTGGGACCTCCAGCACACCGTCGATATCAAGAACACCATCATCACCCACGATGCCGGCAGTCCGCGCGACCAGCTCTCGCCGTTCTGGAAGGCGGTCGAGCCCCTCACCTATCTCGGCTGGGGCAAGACGACGCAGCTCGGCTACGGCCTTGGGCTCGCGATGGGCGCAAAACTCGCAAAGCCCGACAAGCTCTGCATCAATGTCTGGGGCGACGCGGCCATCGGTTTCACCGGCATGGATTTCGAGACCGCGGTGCGCGAGCGCATCCCGATCATGTCGATCCTGCTGAACAATTTCTCGATGGCGATCGAACTGAAGGTGATGCCGATCTCGACCGAGAAATATCGCTCGACCGACATCTCCGGCGACTATGCCGCAATGGCGCGCGCCTTTGGCGGCCATGGCGAGCGGGTGACGCGGCCGGAGGACATCATCCCCGCGATCAAGCGCGGCATCCAGAAGACGAAGGAAGGCGTGCCGGTGCTGCTGGAGTTCATCACCAGCAAGGAGACCGAGGTGTCGCGGCCGGGCACGTGAGCCGTTTGCACCAAGGCGGGGGCACGGCGCTGGCTCCGGCCGCAGGAGATGTGATAATCGGGCTTGGTACCGCGTACGTCGCGGCGCTTAGCCGGATTATCAATGACCGCGCCTCCCCAGGACAAGGCCGCCGAGCTCGAACGGCAATTGCGATCCCAAGCGGGCGAGAATGCCCGCCTGCGAGCCGAGCTTGCCATTGCGCGCGACCGCCAGAACGCCAGCATGGAGATCCTGCGCACCATCGCCAACTCCTCGGGCGATGCGGAGAGCTCGCTGCAACAGATCGCGGAAGCGACCATGCATCTGTTCGGCGCGCCGAGCGCCACCATTCACATTGCGGAAGGCGACGGGTGGTCCAGGGTGATCCGGGTCGGCGACAGCTCCATGCGCGTCGGCGCCGGCGTGCCGCTCGCCCAGCTCAAGATCGGCGGCCGCAACATGCCCGGCACCATCGTGGCCGAGAACCGGCAGGTTCATGTTCCCGATCTCGACAATGTCGATCCGGCCATCGCCGACTGGCCCGGCATGCCTCACGCTCGCGCCGCCGGCACGCGTTCGATGTCCGGCTCGCCGCTGCGGCTTGAAGGCAAGGCGATCGGCGCGTTAATCGTCTACCGCGACCGCCTCGCGCCCTTCACCGATGATGAGATGGCGCTGCAACAGAGCTTTGCCGACCAGGCCGCGATCGCGATCGAGAACGCGCGCCTGTTCAACGAGACGCGGGAATCACTGGAACGGCAGACCGCGACCGCCGACATTCTGAAAGTGCTGGCGAGTTCGCCCTCCGACGTGCAGCCGGTGTTCGACGCCGTCGCCGCCAACGCCAACCGGCTGATCGGCGGCTTCTCCACCGCGGTGCTGCGCTATGTCGACGGCGCCGCGCACCTCGTGGCATTCACGCCGGGCGATCCGGCCGGCGACCGCGTGCTCCAGGCCTCGTTTCCGGTGCCGTTCGCGCAGTTCCCGGCGTACCAGCTCACGGCCCATGGTGAATCGGCGCAGCTGCCGGATACCGAGCTCGAGCCGGCGGCACGCGACATCGCGCGCGCCCGCGGCTTTCGCAGCATGCTGTTCACGCCGCTGATGAGCGAGGGCGAGGCCAAAGGCGTCATCATCGCCACGCGGCGGACGACCGGCGCATTCGCCGAGCATCATGTGCGGCTGCTGCAGACTTTCGCCGACCAGGCGGTGATCGCGGTCAAGAATGTCAGCCTGTTCAACGCCACCCGGGAAGCGCTGGAGCGGCAGACCGCGACCGCGGACATCCTCAAGGTGATCGCGGCCTCGCCCGCCGACGTCACGCCGGTGTTCCAGGCCATCTCCGACAGTGCCAAGGCGCTGGTCGGCGGACATTCCTCCACCGTCACCCGCGTCATCAACGGCATGCTGCATCTGGCCGCCTTCACCACCGACAACGAGGCCGGCAACGCGGAGCTGCGTAGCTCGTTCCCGGCGCCGCTTGCGGCATCCGGCATTCACAGCCGGGTGGCGACGAGTGGTGACTACGCCTTCCGTAGCGACATGCAGAACGAGCCCGACCTCACGGAGGCCATGCGGGAGCTGGCGCGGACGCGCGGCTATCGCAGCATCCTCGTGATTCCGATGTTGCGCGATGGCATTGCGATCGGAACCATCGGCGTGACGCGCCGCGAGGCCGGCCCTTTCCCGGACAAGGCGATCAGCCTGCTCAAGACCTTTGCCGACCAGGCCGTGATCGCGGTCGAGAACACCCGCCTGTTCAACGAAGTGCAGGACCGCACGCGGGAGCTCGCCAGATCGCTCGACGATTTGCGCGCGGCGCAAGACCGTCTGGTCCAGACCGAAAAGCTGGCCTCGCTCGGCCAGCTCACCGCCGGCATCGCGCACGAGATCAAGAACCCGCTCAACTTCGTCAACAATTTCGCCTCGCTCTCGGCCGAGCTGACCGACGAGCTGAACGAGGTGCTTGCGCCCGTCCCGCTCGCCGACGATCTGCGCGCGGAGGTGGACGAGCTGACCGGGCTGCTGAGGGACAATCTTGGAAAGGTCGTGCAGCACGGAAGGCGCGCCGATTCCATCGTCAAGAACATGCTGCTGCATTCGCGCGAGGGCGGCGGCGAGCATCGGCTCAGCGACATCAACGCGCTGGTCGAGGAGAGTCTCAACCTCGCCTATCACGGCGCGCGTGCCGAGAAGCCGCTCTTCGACGTGACGCTGAAGAGCGAGCTCGACCCGGCGGCAGGTTCGGCGGAGGTGTTTCCGCAGGAGATTTCCCGGGTGCTCTTGAACCTGATCTCGAACGGGTTCTATGCGGTGACCAGGCGCCAGATGGGCAGCGGCGCCGCCGGTTACGAGCCGGTGGTGATCGCCGCGACCCGCGACCGCGGCGACAGCATCGAGATCCGCATCCGCGACAACGGCACCGGCATTCCGGAAGACGTGAAGGCGAAGATGTTTAATCCGTTCTTCACCACCAAGCCGGCCGGCGAAGGTACCGGTCTCGGGCTGTCGATGAGCCACGACATCATCGTGAAGCAGCACGGCGGCACGATCGACGTCACGACAGAGCCCGGCGCGTTCACGGAGTTCACGATCCTGTTGCCGCGAAAGAGCAGCTTTCCGGACACGACCGGAGGATAGCGTGGCTCGGGAGGTGCTTTCATGAATCCAGCTCGGTTCATTCGGCGACAATTGCTGTCGCTGTCCGGCGTCGGCCTCATGCTGGGTGCGCTGTTCTTCGCTGCCGCGCTGACGCCGACGCTGATCCCGCGCAGCTATCTCACGCAAGGCGCCCTCGCCGGCGGTTGCTTTGCGATCGGCTATTTCGCCGGAATCCTGTGGCGCCGGCTGTGGCACTATCTCGAACTGCCCGAGCCTTCGGCGCGCGCAAGATCAGTTGCGAATGCGCTTGTCGCAGTCGGGTGCTTGCTCGTCGTCATCCTCGCCCTCGCGCGCACCGCCGAATGGCAGAACTCGATCCGCACCGTGATGAAGATGGCGCCGGTGGAGACCGCCCATCCGCTCAAGGTCTGCGCCATCGCCCTGATCACGTTCGTCGTGCTATTGGCGCTGGGGCGGCTGTTCGCGCTTGTCGCCCGCTTTCTCGCCGCGCGCACACGACGCCTCGTTCCGCGGAAGGTCGCGAACGTGATCGGCGTGCTCGTCGCAGCCCTGCTGTTCTGGTCGATCGCCAGCAATGTCCTGATCCGCACGGCGTTCAACGCACTCGATTCCTCCTTCCGCGAA
The DNA here is from genome assembly GCF_052114925.1 of Bradyrhizobium sp. 2TAF36. Classification (NCBI taxonomy): domain Bacteria; kingdom Pseudomonadati; phylum Pseudomonadota; class Alphaproteobacteria; order Hyphomicrobiales; family Nitrobacteraceae; genus Bradyrhizobium; species Bradyrhizobium sp. 2TAF36. Next base: position 21,292 of record NZ_JBFRFR010000026.1, read on the forward strand.
CTCGATGTTCTGTTCGAGCCGGAGCGGCCGCAGCCAACCGCAGCCGACCGGACGGGAAGCCCGGCATCGCTGGTGAAGTGGACGGAGCTCGGGCGCATGGGGCGCCGGTTCATCGCCTCAAGCCCGACCGCAGCCGAGATCAGCGCCGTCACGGAAAGGCCCGCGCAGAATCCCGTGCGCGTCTATGTGGGGCTCGGCAGCCGCAACACCGCGCAAGCGCGCGCCAGGCTCGCGCTCGAGGAGCTCAAGCGCCAGCACGGCTTCGACCGCAAAATCCTGATCGTCATCACGCCGACCGGCACTGGCTGGATCGATCCGGCCGCGATGGATACGGTCGAATATCTCCACCATGGCGATGTCGCGAGCGTCGCGATGCAGTACTCCTATCTCAACAGCCCGCTGTCGCTGCTGTTTCAGCCCGAATACGGCGCAGAGGCGTCGCGCGCGTTGTTCGCGGAGATCTACGGCTACTGGACGACGCTGCCGAAGGACAAGCGGCCGATGCTGTATTTGCACGGACTGAGCCTCGGCGCCATGAACTCGGAGAAATCCGCGGAGCTGTTCGAGACGATCGGGGATCCCATTGGCGGCGCGCTGTGGAGCGGGGCGCCATTCGAGAGCCGCATCTGGCGCTCGGTCACTGCGAACCGCAATCCGGGATCGCCGGCCTGGCTCCCGGAATTCCGCGACGGCCGCCTCGTCCGCTTCATGAACCAGAATGGACCGACGGTGCCGCCGGATACGCCCTGGGGGCCGATGCGCGTCGTCTATCTGCAATATGCCAGCGACGCGATCACCTTCTTCGCCTACCGCGACGCCTATCAGGCGCCGGACTGGATGAATGCACCGCGCGGGCCGGACGTGTCGCCGGAGCTGCGATGGTATCCTGTCGTGACGATGCTGCAGCTCGCCCTCGACATGGCGGTCGCGACCGCGACGCCGATGGGCTTTGGCCATGTCTACGCGCCCGAGCATTACGTCGATGCCTGGGTTGCGGTGACAGATGTGAATGATTGGTCCGCCGAAGCACTCGCGAAGCTCAAGGAACAGCTCGCGGCGAAGGCGCGAAAGACGAGCGCAGGTGATGCCGACGACGATCCCGATCGCGGCGGCTAACCCCTACTCCGCCATCTCCACCTGCTGCGTGACGGAGGGGCCGGCGAGTGGCCGCTCCTCCATCATGATCAGGCAGAGCGCGGCGGTGGTCATCAGCGCGGTGGCGGCGCCGAAGACGTAGCGGAAGGCGTGGCGCATGTCGTCGGCGGGAATTGCGATGGCACCCGCGGCGTGATGCTCGCCGGCCAGCGGAACGTCGGTGCCGAGCGCGATCAGCAGGATCGCCGCGAACGCTGCGACCGTGAACGAGGACATCAGCGAGCGGAAGAAGTTCAYCGCGCCGGTGATGGTGCCGACTTGCGGGCGCGCGACCGAATTCTGCAGCGAGACCACGCAGACCGGAAAGGTCGTGCCGAGGCCGAGCGCAAACGCGGCCATCAGCATCAGCAAGCCCCACAGCGGCAAGGTGGTGACCGTGAGCGCGAGGCCACACAGCGCGGCCCAGGACGTGCCGATGATGGCAACGCGCTTGTAGTGTTTTGCGCGCGCCATGGTGCGGCCGGCAATCGCCGCGCCGCAGGTCGAGACCGCCGCGAGCGGAATCAATGCGAGCCCCGCCTCGCTGGCGCTGAGATGGTAGACCGACTCGTAATAGAGCGGCAGCTGCACGGTGAGGCCCGTGATCGCACCGAGCCCGCAGCCACCGGCCGTCATGGCGAAAGGCGCCACCGAACCCGTCAATAGCTTCAACGGCAGGAACGGCTCGTCGGCCCGCCGCGCGTGCCACACGAAGGTGACCGCGAGCGCGACAGCGCCGCCCACCATCGCAAGCACCGTCGGCGAGAGCCACGGATAACGCGTGCCGCCCCAGGTCAGCACCAGCATGAAGACGACCGCAGAGGCCATCAGCAGCACGCCGCCGAGCCAGTCGACCTTGCGCTTGCGGTGGAACACCGGGATCTTCTTCATCTTCGGCAGCAGCATCGCGATGGCGGCGGCCGCGAGCGGGAGATTGATCCAGAAGATCATCGACCAGTGCAGATGCTCGGCGAACACGCCGCCGATGACCGGGCCCAAAATGCCGCCGACCATCCAGACGCTGGAGAAATAGGCCTGGTACTGGCCGCGCTCGCGCGGGGAGACGACGTCGGAGATCACGGTCTGCACGACCGGCATGATGCCGCCGCCGCCGAGGCCCTGAAGGCCGCGCGCCAGGATCAGCATCGGCATGTTCGGCGCGATCGCGCACAGCACGGAGCCGGCGACGAACAGGCTGAGCGAAATGATGATCATCACGCGGCGGCCGTAGATATCGCTCAGCGTCCCGAACACCGGTGCGACCGCGGTCGAGGCGAGCAGATAGGCGGTGATGACCCAGGAGAGGTTGGAGACGTCGTTAAACTGGCGCCCGATGGTCGGCAGCGCGGTCGCGACGATGGTCTGGTCGAGCGCAGCCAGGAACATCGTCAGCATCAGGCTGATCACGATGGTCCGGACCTCGTCCTGCGACAACGGCGCCGGCGGCGCGAGCGAAGGCGCGTCGTCGACGCTCAAGACCTCGCTGGGAAGGCGGGACAGCTCTTCGGCAATGTCGTCAGGCAAAGCCTGAATGTCGGCAGAACTGCTCTGCCGGTCGAACTTGTTCATCTCGATCGGAAGCCGTGAGGAGGCGCAAACGCCGCGGAGGATTCGTTCTATGCAGGCAATGTAGAGAGGAAAGTTCTTCTCAGGCAGGCACCGCGGCGCATGGGTGCATCCCGCCGCGGGGTCATCGCGATGACGTGATTCGACGTCGCAGGCGGGTCAGTCCTTCGGACGTCGCTTCAGGCGTGCCCGTTTCGGCAGCTGCGCCGGCCATTGCACGATGTGGTCCTCGAGCTCCTCGTCCGGGATCTCCTCCTCGCTGCCCTCGACCCGGCCGCGGACGGAGACGCCGGCTTCATGAACGGTGTTGGGATCGCCCGAGACCAGCGGATGCCACCAATAGAGGTCGCGCCCTTCGGCGACCAGCTTGTAGCCGCAGCTCGGCGGCAGCCAGTTCAGGGTGCGGACATTGGCCGGGGTCAGGCGGACGCAATCGGGAACCTTGGCGGAGCGATTCCGATAGTCCTTGCAGCCGCAGGTCCCGGCATCGAGCAGCTTGCAGCCGACATGGGTGAAATAGATATCGCCGGTATCCTCGTCCTCGAGCTTGTTCAGGCAGCAGCGGCCGCAACCGTCGCACAGGCTCTCCCATTCGGCCGTCGACAGCTCTTCCAACGTCTTGGTTTTCCAGAAGAATCCTTCCTGGCCTGAAGGTCGTTTGGGAGCTGCGGTCATGCGCCTCAACAAGGGTTCGAAAGAGCTACGGCTCGTTCATCTACGGCGTGCGGCCGGGACGCTGCAAGCAACGCCCAATTGAGGCCCGTAATGAACCGGGGTCAATTAGGCCTGTTGTTCAAAATCGCGAGCCTGACCATTGGTTTATGGGCCCTGCTCGGCTAGAAGGAACAGCAAGTCCCCTCGGACGCGAAACCGGCGCCTTGGGTTTGCCGTAACATTCCCTCAAGACGTCTCGGTGCCGCCCGGCCGGGTGCCTGAACGCTGTCGAACCGAGCCTCAAGGGTTCTAGGTGGTCCAGAACACACCATCCAACTGGAAGAGCCGCATCCGGAATTTCTTTCTGGACCTCGACGCGCGCATCGATTCCTCGCTGTTCTCCTCCGCCAAGGGCATCCGCGAGCTCTACGAGCGCTACTCGACCTTCATGGACCGCTTCTATGTCGGGCGGTGGAAGCGCTGGGTGTTCATCGAGCCGCTGTCGGAGGCCGCGACACTGGGCCTCGGCGGCCTGGTGGTGATGCTCACCCTGGCCATCCCCGCCTTCCGCGAGACCGCGGACGAGGACTGGCTGAAGAAGTCCGACCTCGCGGTGTCGTTCCTCGATCGCTACGGCAACCCGATCGGCAGCCGCGGCATCAAGCACAACGACTCGATCCCGCTGGAAGACTTTCCGGACGTGCTGATCAAGGCGACGCTCGCCACCGAAGACCGCCGCTTCTACGAGCATTTCGGCATCGACATCGCCGGCACCGCGCGCGCGCTCGTCACCAACGCCCAGGCCGGCGGCGTCCGCCAGGGCGGCTCCTCGATCACCCAGCAGCTCGCCAAGAACCTGTTCTTGAGCAACGAGCGCACCATCGAGCGCAAGGTCAACGAGGCCTTCCTCGCGGTCTGGCTGGAATGGCGCCTGACCAAGAACGAGATTCTCAAGCTCTATCTCGACCGCGCCTATATGGGCGGCGGCACCTTCGGCGTCGACGGCGCAGCCCACTTCTACTTCAACAAATCCGCGCGCGACGTGACGCTGGCAGAAGCCGCGATGCTCGCCGGCCTGTTCAAGGCGCCGACCAAATACGCACCCCACATCAACCTGCCCGCGGCGCGTGCCCGCGCCAACGTCGTGCTCGACAATCTCGTCGATGCCGGCTTCATGACCGAGGGCCAGGTGTTCGGCGCCCGCCGCAACCCGGCCTTCGCGGTCGATCGCCGCGACGAGGCCTCGCCGAACTACTATCTCGACTACGCCTTCGACGAGATGCGCAAGCTGGTCGACACCTTCCCGAAGTCGTACACCGAGCGCGTCTTCGTGGTGCGCCTCGCGATCGACACCAACGTGCAGAAGGCCGCGGAAGACGCCATCGAGAACCAGCTGCGCCAGTTTGGCCGCGATTATCACGCGACCCAGGCCGCGACCGTCGTCTCCGACCTCGACGGCGGCATCCGCGCCATGGTCGGCGGCCGCGACTACGGCGCGAGCCAGTTCAACCGCGCCACCGACGCCTATCGCCAGCCAGGCTCGTCGTTCAAGCCTTACGTCTACACCACCGCGCTCCTCAACGGCTTCACGCCGAACTCGATCGTGGTCGACGGTCCGGTCTGCATCGGCAATTGGTGTCCGCAGAACTATGGCCATTCCTATTCCGGCTCGGTGACGCTGACGCAGGCGATCACGCGCTCGATYAACGTCGTGCCCGTCAAGCTGTCCATTGCCATCGGCCAGAAGGAACAGCCGAAGGCGCCGAACCCGGCCAAGCTCGGCCGCGCCAAGATCGTCGAGGTCGCCCGCCGCTTCGGCCTCAAGGCACCGCTGCCCGACACGCCGTCGCTGCCGATCGGCTCGGACGAAGTCACCGTGATCGAGCACGCCGTCGCCTACGCCACCTTCCCCAACCGCGGCAAGGCGGTGACGCCGCATTCGGTGCTGGAAGTGCGCACCGGTGCCGGTGATCCGGTCTGGCGCTGGGACCGCGACGGTCCGAAGCCGCGACAGGCGATCSCGGCCTCCGTTGCYGCCGACATGGCCGGCATGATGAGCCACGTCGTCAGCGAAGGCACCGCGCGCCGCGCCGCGCTCGACGGCATTCCGACCGCCGGCAAGACCGGCACGACCAATGCGTATCGCGACGCCTGGTTCGTCGGATACACCGGCAATTTCACCTGCGCGGTGTGGTACGGCAATGACGACTATTCGCCGACCAACCGCATGACCGGCGGCTCGCTGCCGGCGCAGACCTGGCACGACATCATGGTCACCGCGCATCAGGGCGTCGAGGTCCGGGAAATCCCCGGCATCGGCATGGGCCAGAAGCTGCCGCCGCAGCCGATGGCAGCGCAGGCCAATGCGGCACCGAAGGTGCTGGAGACCAAGCCCGGCCCGCCGCCCGTGCTGACCAAGCGCGGCGCCGACGTGCTGGTGCGCGTCGAGAAGCTGCTCGATGACGCCGCCAGGACCGCGACCAAGGCGGCTGCCGACGACGACAAGCTGGCCAAGCCGGCCTCGTCGACGAGCGCGCTCGCCTTCCCGCAGAACTATGCGGAAGAGAATGCGAATGCATCCGTCCCGCGCAAGAACTGATCGAAACCCGTGCGGCTGATCCTGATCACATTGACGGCCCTTCTGCTCGCGAGCGTGGTCGGCGTCGGCGCGACCTGGATGACGACGACGCGCGGCACCGAGATCGGCGCGCTGACCATCGGCCCCTGGACCGCCCGCCCGCGCACCGGCACCGCCGACGTCGATCCCTATTCGCGCGCCACCATCGTGCGCAATGGCGAGCTGCCGATCGGCACCGGTGACGGCGTCGCCTTCACGGCGACCGCCGACGAGAAGAAGAAGGCGCTCGACGGCCGCTGCGACGTCGTCGTCTCCGGCGTGACGCCGCCGGCGCGGTTCTGGACGCTGACGCTGTACGACCGCAAGGGCCACCTCGTCGCCAATTCGCTGCAGCGCTATGGCTTCACCAGCCAGGAGATCGTGCGGCAGTCCGACGGGACGTTCGAGATCCGCATCGCCTCGCGCTCGCGCGCCGGCAACTGGCTGCCGACCGGCGGCATCGAGCGTTACGCGCTGATGCTGCGCCTCTACGACACCCCTGTCGGCGTTGCGACGCGCACCCAGCGCGATGCGCCGATGCCCACGATCAAGACGGTGGGCTGCTCATGATCCGCCTGATGTTCACCATCGTCGCGGGCGTGGTGCTGGGCCTCGTGGTCCATCTCGTCAGCGTGCTGGCGCTGCCGCGGATCGCGACACAGGACGCCTATTCGCGGCTGACGCCGATGACGAAGCTCAACGCCGTGACGCAGCTTCCCCTCGCCGATCCCAACAATTCGCCGATGCCGTTCATGGACCCGGCCTTCGCGATCGCGATCTGCCGCTATGATCTCACCGGCGGGCCGCTCAAGCTTACGGTGCCGGTGAGCCAGGCCTACACCTCGGTGTCGTTCTACACCCGCAACGAGATCGCCTATTACGCCATCAACGACCGCTCCGCCGGCAAGAAGGTGATCGAGCTCGACCTCATGACCGAGCCGCAGCATAACGAGCTGCCCGAGGACGAAGAGATCACCGCGGCCGACCGCCTGATCATCGATTCCCCTGCTACCACCGGCCTGATCGTGATGAAGGCGCTCGCCGCCGAGCCCGGCCTGATGCAGCAGGCGCAAAACTCGCTTCAGGCTGCGACCTGCGCGCCGCAGACAGAAGCGCCGGCCAAGGCGGAAGCGCCGCGCGGGCGGCGCTGAAACGCGGCCATTTCGGCGCCCTCAAAACAAGAACTGAAAAACAACCCCATGCACAGTAGCGGGGGCGTTGAAACTGTTAGCTAATCTGAACGACCGATCAGCAGCAGCGCGACCTCAGCGGCGAGACCATTTTGGCCGCCTTTGACACGTCGGGCAAAACACTGGCATGATGGCAACATCGAAAGTTCGTAACACCCGCGGCGGAGCAATCCGCCGCGTTTTTTTCATGTCGTAGCACAGGTTGCCGTGATCTAAGGATCACCGTCGTCCCCCGCCGCTCGAAAACGCAATCCACTGCGTCGGGTACCTGGCGGAAAGTCCCTGCCCCCAGTGTCAGTCCACCTAGCTCAATATCTCGGGCGGTGCGAGTGCGCCCACTCGCGGGCATGCGCAATGGGCGCGCGCGGCGGCAGGATCGCGCGCAGCTTCTGCGTCGTCGGCAGGCTCTCCATGCGCTCCCGCCATAGACAGAACGCCGGATATTTCGGGTACATGGCCTTGCCTTCCTCCGTCAGGCTGAACGCAAAGGTGCTTGGCAACAGGTAGAAATCCGCGATCGAGAGTTCTGGACCGAGGAGGTAGTCCCGACCATCGGCGAGCTCGCGCTCGATGGCCACGAGTGCGTTCTCGACCTTCGGCAGTGCGTGCGCCACCACCTTCTCGTCGGATGCAATCCCGAGCTCGGGAAACACCAGCCGCTCGTGGGTCACATGGTAGATCATGTAGGGATAGACGTAGGAATCGACGACACCGATCCATTGATTCATGCGAGCCCGCGCGTGCGGGTTCTGCGGCGTCAGCCGTGCTCCCGCGAACACCTCGTCGATGTAGCCGACGATGGCGCGCGTCTCGTAGACGGTGAAGTCGCCGTGCCGGAAGATCGGAACGCGGTTGAACGGATGGAGCGCGAGATGCTCGCTCCTGCCCATCACGGGCTCGAGGTCCTCGAAGCGGTAGGCCACGTCCTTGTGGGTGAGGACGAGCCGCACGATGTTGACGAACGTGCTGCGGGGAAAGCCGTAAACGATGGTCTCGGACATCTTTTCTCCTCCCGGTTCGCTTGCCGTCGATCGGGCTCGATCAGCGCCAGAACGGCTTGTTCGCTTGCTCCAAGGCCTCTTCCCGAGTGAGCCCGAGATCGGCAAGGAGATGGGGATTGTCGGCAATCGCGCGAAGATCGTCGCGCTGATTTACCCGCTCGATGCGGGCAAGCCATCCGCCGATCAACGCCTGCCATGAATTTTGCTTATGATCCGCAGCCGTCGCGCTGCGTCGAACTCGCGCCGGAAAACCGCGATCGGCAATAGGTATTGACATTTATTGCCTCCAAATCCCATGGTTTCGTGTCGTGGCCGCCTGCATAGGGCCGGCAGGGCAAAGTCCGCAAAGCATCGTTTCTCGGGCCAGCCCCAATTTTTCTCATGAAGTCCCTCAGGAAGGTGCGTCATGCGCCCGCGTTTGCCACCGCTGAACGCACTAAAGGCCTTCGAAGCCGCAGCCCGCCACGAGAGCTTCACGCGGGCCGCCGAAGAGCTGTGCGTCACGCAAGGTGCGGTGAGCCATCAGGTCAAGGCGTTGGAAACGGAGCTCGCCATCAAGCTGTTCAGCCGCGAGCGCCAGCGCCTGATCATCACGGAAGCGGGCCGCGACTATCTCGCGGTGATACGCGATGCGCTGGATCGAATTGCCACCGGAACGGAGCGGCTGTTGCAGCGACAGAACGCAGGCGTGCTCACGGTCAGCACGTCCCCGGATTTTGCCGCCAAATGGCTGGTGCATCGCCTCGGCCATTTCGCGGAAGCGCATTCGGGAATCGATCTCCGCGTCTCGGCAACGATGCATCACGTCGATTTTGCGCGTGAGGAGGTCGATCTTGCGGTCCGCCATGGCGATGGAAACTGGCCGGGCCTCGATGCCACAAGGCTCTGCACGGAACGGCTCTTCGCCGTATGCAGTCCCAAGCTGCTGTCGGGACGCCGCCGCATCGGCGGGGTCGCGGATATCCTGAGATTTCCCCTGATCCACCTCGACAGCAGATCCGACTGGGCAGATTGGCTACGTGGCGTCGGCATTGACGACGCCGATGTCACGCATGGTCCGGTGCTCAATCGCGCCAGCATGGTCATCGATGCCGCAATCAACGGCCAGGGCATCGCCCTGGCCCGCACGACATTAGGCGCCTGGGACCTGATCAATGGACGGCTGGCGCTGCCCTTCCCGGAGTCGGTGCCATTGTCGAAGAGCTATTGGATCGTCTGCCCCAAGGCGACCGCGTCACTTCCGAAGATTGCGACATTTCGTGACTGGCTGCTCGCGGAGGCGTCGAGCGACCTGCGCCTGCTTAAATCCGTCACCGGAACACCAAAGGCAGCGAGGCGGCGATAAGGCCTCTTTCCGGCGATTTTCTCGTCCGCGGAGAATAGTCCGAGGTGGTAAGCCGCCGGGGATTCGGCTGATATCAACGCAGTCCGAACGACAGCACCGATGCGATCAGCGACAATCCCGCGAGCAGCAGAAGCGCCAGCACGGTCCTGCGGAAGTTCTCATCGTTGATCTTGCCGAACAATTTGAAACCGGACCAAAGGCCGGCGACCATGAAGGGAACGCCGAGCGCATAGAGCACCAGCGTCTCCCTGGTAATGGTACCGGCTACGGCCTGAGAGCTCGAGATGACAACGAACGCCACGAACAACACCGGCTGAAATACCGCGCGCTGCACGTCCTTGGGCCAGCCACGCCATTGGCAGGAAATCGTCGAGATGACGCCGCCGAGCCCTGTCAGGCCGCCAAGCAAGCCGTTGGAGACGCCAATGGCGATATCGGCCCCGACTCCGATCTTTACCGGAGCGAATACGGGCTTCGTCAGGCCGTAGATTGCGTAGAGCACCAGCAGGACCCCCACACCAAATCGGAGGTAGCTGGGGTTCAGGTAAGCGAGAATGCTGACGCCGATCGGGATGCCGATGACAGTTCCGAGCGCGAGCGGCCAAGCCTTCCGAAGGTCGAGGAGACGTCGCAGCTTGAAGATGCCGTAGCCCTGCGTGAGCAAGCCGTAGCCCGCGATCAAGGTAGCGGTCTGCATCGGCGTGATGATGTGCAGCCATACGCCCGACACCACGAGGCCCATGGCGAATCCGGAAAAGCCGCTGACGAAGCCGCCAGCGAGCGCGGCAAGAGCGAAGAGAGCGAAGACAGGTCCTTCCATAGCTCGTCTCCCCAAGAACAATGCAGGCGAGCACTTGGATGGATATCCATCTGATGGGGAGGTCGCGGGTCCCCGCAGTCGATCGCTCGTTTGGCAATACCTCGGCGTCCTATCCCCCTCCCGCCTCTTTCAGGATTCCCCGGCGTATCGATCGTACAATTTGGCGGCGTTCTCCCAGCGAATGGCCTCCATGTAGACGTCGACATAGCGGGCGGCGGCAGCGCCGAAATCCATGTGATAGGCGTGCTCATACATGTCGAGCACCAGCACCGGCCGACCGCCGGCGAGCGTTGTGGTATGATCTGCGGCCCATTGATTGATGAGCCACCCGTCACGGGGTGAATAGGCAAGGATCACCCACCCCGAGCCGCCGCCTTCGGCCTTGCCCATGGCTGCGAATTCCGTACGCCAGCGCTCGATGCTGCCAAAGTCGCGCGCAATCGCATCGGCGAGAGCGCCGCTCGGCCTCTCGGATCCACCAAGACCGTCGAAGTAGATCTCGTGCAGGATCATCGAGTTCGTTGCGATCAACTCCTCGCGCTTCAGGCCGTTGATGAGAAAGTTCGGCGCCTTGGCGAAATCGAGCTCTGCGAGCTGAGCGCCAATCGCGTTGAGCCGCTTCACGGCTCCGCCGTAGTTGTTCTCGTAGTGGCTGACGAGCACCTTTTCGGAGATGCCGCTGATCGACTTTGGATCGAACGGCATCGGCTTGGGTTCGTAACGCATCGGGCGTCTCCTCCCTCGATCTTTGGCTCAACTCTTCGTGCTGGCAGTCTTGTCCAAGGCCGCGCGCAAGCCTTCGGCGAGCTTCACAGCATCGTCGTTCGCCCAGAAGTGCATGAAGAAAAGCCGCGGCTGCTCATCCAGCATGTGGCTATGCAGCGCGGTCACCTCGATGCCGTGCGCGCGCAGCGCCAGAATGACAGGGTTGACCTCGTTGCCCGTCAGTACGAAGTCGCCCGTGATGGCCGCCTTCCCGCCCTCGGTCGGCTGGAAGTTGATACCGATCGCAACGCCCATTGGAGCGACGGGGGTCAATGGCATGCCGTCTTGCGTGATCGGATCACGTCGCTTCACGTTGAATTGGTAGACGCCTCCGTTGGCCTGTCCCTTGCTGCCGATAATCTGGTCGAGCTTCGCGGTGTCGAGGTCCACGGCCGGCGGCGGGCTCGCCGGCGCTGCGACGGTCAATGGAGTCTTGCTTTCGGCGAGTGCATCGTGGATCGCAGCGGCGAGCTTGACCGGGTCCCCGTGCCCGGCAACATGCATGTAGAACGTCGCCGGACTCGCGCGCAGCAGATGATTGTGGATGGCCGTGATCTCGAGGCCGTTCGCGATCATCTTCGCCATCACAGGATTGATCTCGGTTTCGAGCAGCACGAGGTCGCCCATGACCATGGCGCCGCCGTGCCCAGGCTTGAACGCAACCCAGCCGCCGAGCGCCAGCGCCGGCTTGATCGTCACCCCGTCCAGCGTCACGGAGAGATCGCTGCGGGGAAAGCCGTAGCGGTGGACGTCGTCCGAAACGGCGGGCTTGCGGCCCAGCGTCTCGTCAACCTTCTGCCAGTCGATGTTCTGCGCTTGAGCCGTCGAGACCGAGCCAAGGAGGCAGGCGCCGAGACCGATGAACGCGAAGAGTGTGTTTCTCATTGATGTGCTCCTAGGTCTTGAAGCAGCTGCGGCTAATCACGCCCCGAGATCGATCGCATCGGTCCATCAAGCGGGAGGCCCAATCCTGGACGTCGCGCGAGCGTCGCCCGGCGCCGGGTATCAGGCGGGGGTCGGCTGAGACGTCCCCGTCAATGCGCGCATCGATAAGCGCCGGCGTATTCGCCGTGCCGATCAGTCTAGATAATCTGCCGGAAGAAATGGGGATGTATGATGCTGACATGCTGCGCCCTTGGTGATTAAGGACGCGATACTTGGGCATGTCGCCTCACGGGGAGATCGCACATCCCCGTAGCGGCGAATTAAAACCCGGATGGCCGAACTGTCAACCTGCTTAAGTCGGGGAATGCAGAAGTCATCGGAGGCACGTCACGAGGATTGCGCCGACGGTTTGGAACCTTTGGCACGTCGAGCAAAAGACCGGCATACCGGCAGCATCTAAAGTTCGTAACACCCGCGCGGAGCAATCCGTCGCGGTTTTTTTCATGTCGGAGCAAAGCGAGCCATGATCGAAGGATCGTCATCGTCTCCTGCCGCTCGAAGCCGATTGGACGTAAGTTTGCAACGCCCAAGATTCTAGACTAGCCTGTTCTTCAGCCCCACGCCCTGCCGTAAGCAGGTGTGAAGCTCCCCGCCACGACGGATTACGGGCAAGTCTAGTTTCGCGCACCAGCGCATTTTTTCCGTCGTGACCATGCGAAACAATTCCGCCGCGTTCGGCTCGGGCGCAATCATCGGTACCTTGGGCGGCCTCATCGGCCTCGGGGGCGCCGAATTTCGTCTGCCGCTACTCATCAGCTTGTTCAGGTTTCGCGGTCTTGAAGCCGTGGTCCTCAACAAGGCGACGAGCCTGATCGTGGTGGCCAGCGCGCTGCCATTTCGTGCCCGCGCCGTTCCCTTTGCCGAAATATATGCGCATTGGCCGGTCATCCTGAATCTGCTGGCGGGCAGCCTTGTTGGCGCCTATGCCGGAGCATCCTGGGCGACGCGCCTCAAGTCCGAAACGCTCTACAAGGTCATAGCCGTCTTGTTGCTGCTGATCGCAGGTGTGCTTCTGTTCGCACACAGCACTGCGGCAGCACCCGCCCCGGCGCTGACTGGCATGTACCTGATTATCGCGGGCGTAGCGGCAGGCTTCGTGATTGGCATCGTGGCGTCGTTGCTCGGCGTTGCCGGTGGAGAGTTCCTGATCCCCACCCTGATCCTGCTGTTCGGCGCGGACGTCAAGCTGGCAGGCAGCCTCTCACTCGCGGTAAGCCTTCCGACGATGCTGGTGGGCTTCGCGCGCTATAGCCGCGATCAGAATTTTTCAGTGCTCCGCGCCAACTGGCAGTTCATGCTTGCAATGGCGATCGGATCGATCGTCGGTACATTCATCGGCGGCTTGCTGCTCGGCGTTGTCCCGAATTCGATTCTTTTGCCGGGATTGGCTGCGATCCTGGTCATCTCAGCCGTGGAGATATGGCGGCACGAGTAGAGCTGGCTCAGCCGTGATGCGTTCGATCCATCCGCGCCCAGAGCAGCGCGAACGGACCGAGCGCAATGCCGGCCGCAAGAACGACGAACGCCAGCAGCCAGGCCGGTCGCGCTCTGTGGGCCGCCGGCGGCGTCGAGCGCGGCGCCGGTTCCCCAGGCTCCGACCGCCGACAGACCGAAGCCGACCGTCGAATGCAAGGCCAGGGTCGCGCCGCGATGTTCGGAAATCGCAGCGGCAGACATGCCGGCAGTCAACGCACCTGAATCGGCGGGCACGGTCAGGCCATAGGCGAGCAGCAGCAGTGCGAGCACCCATGCCGGCGCCGTCGCGCTGAGCCCGATGATAAGTGCGACACAGGCCGATGCGATCATGACGACCGTGATCGCCCGATGGCGGCCGAATTTCAGCGCGGCCTCGTTGCCGAGGATGCTTGCGGGCATCGAGATCACCGCGAAGCAGAAGCTCAGCACGACGGGACTCAACCAAGACGGCGCGCCCTGGTGCGCAACGACGAACGTCCAGAACCCGACCAGCCAGGTGCGGATGCCGTAAAGCTCGAAGCAGTGCGCGCCGTAGCCGAGGATGTAACCGAGCGCCTCGCGGTTGGCGAAGACGGCGCGAAGTTGAGCAGACGCCCCGCCTTCGGCGCGGGCCGCTGCTCCCGCATCAGAAGGCACGCGATGACCATGGCGACGGGGCCGAAGCCAGTGACGAGGAAGGCGATCCGCCAACCCCAGCGGTCGGCGATCAGTTGCGCGACCAGGAACGAGAGGCCGACGCCGACGGAGAAGCTCGACGTATAGAGAGTAACGGCGCGCGAGGTGTCGCCGGCGGGAAGCCGGTCCGTCAGCGCCTTCAATCCCGGCATGTAGGCGCCGGCAAAACCAAGTCCTGCAAGGGACCAGATCGCGGTCGCCGACCAGAACCCTTGCGCGAAGATTCCGAACGCTGCGGTCGCGAGCCCGCTGACGATCGAGCCCCAGAGCAGGACAATCCGCGCGTCGATCCGGTCGGTCAACGTCGTCAGCACGGGCACCGCGAGCATGTAGCCGAATGCATAACCGCTTGCCATCAAGCCGCCTTCGGCCGCCGACAGTCCCCACTCAGGCATCAGGTGCTGCGCCAGATTTGCGGACAACGTCACATGCGGCAACAGGTTGCCGACCTGCCCTATGCACATCACCGCAATCAGAGACCGGCCGCCGAGCTTACGAATTTTGTTCTCCCACCTGAAGCGGCGCTGAGTTTGCCCGCTCCGTACGAAGCAGCAAGAGAGCGAAGAAGGYCGAGACCGAGACGAGCGCGCTGATCCACAGCGCACTGCTGCCGAAGTGCTCCACCATCAGCCCCAATGCGAGCGGCGCGGCGGCACCCGTCAGTCTAGAAGGCAGCGAGATCATGCCGACCCGCTTGCCGAATCCGGCCGGCCCAAACAGCGCCAATGGAAGCGTCCCACGGGCAATGGTGATGATGCCGTTGCCCGCTCCGTACAGCACCGTGAAGGTCGACGCGAGCAAGGGTCCGCCCATCACCAGCGCAACGACGCCGATCGGATTCATCAGCATGGCCAGCCTCGCCGACAGCAGCGGGTGAAACCGGGCGAGCCATCCTGCTTCCAGCAGACGCGCGCCGACTTGTGCAGGCCCGACCAGCGCGCCCGCGAGCAGGGCCTGAGCCGGTGTCGCGCCGAACGCAACCAGCATGGTCGGCAGAATGGCCGAGATGCCCGAACTGACGAAGCTAGCTGCCGCGAACATGTAAGCCAGCAGCACCATCGCGAAGGTCTCGCTCTGGCGTCCGGATTGCTGGATTGCACCCGGCCCCGGTCGAGCCTGCTGGTCCAATGGGACGGCGCGCGGCAGCGAGAGATTGAGCGGCAACGCAACAGCGATATGGATCGCCGCCCATATCTGACAGGCGACGCGCCAGCCGTACTCCGACGCGAGCCAGGTCGTGAGGGGCCAGCCGAGCGTGCTGGCGAAACCGGCGATCAGCGTGATGCCGGTGATGGTTCGTCGTGCATTGGTACCGTAGATGCGCGCAAGCGTCGCAAAGGCCGCCTCATAGAGGCCCATCCCCATGCCGATCCCCAGCAGCGCCCAGGCCGCAATCAGCACCGCCATGCCATGGGCCACGGACAGCAGGAGCAAGCCTGCCACAAACACGAGGTTCGAGATTGCGAGCAGGCTGCGCCCGCCAAACGTATCGATGGCATGCCCCACGCGCGGGCCGAGCAGGCCAGAGATGACGAGCGCTCCCGACAGCGCGCCGAACACGTAAGTCGGCGCGAGACCGAGATCGCGCGCAATCGGCGCAGCCAGGATGGCCGGGAGATAATAGCTCGACGCCCATGCAACCGTTTGCGCGGTGCCGAGCGCGGCGACGACGCCGAGCGGGCCTCGGGCTTGGCCCGCGAGAACTCGCTTCATGAACAACCACACCCCGAACCGCCGGCCTTCTTGGCTGTTTCGTCGGCAGAACAGCAGGCGGACAAATCCTCCTTCGCCGGCCCGCCGCAACATCCCGATGCGGTCCCGGCGGCCTCGACACCGCCACGTGTGCAGACGCCGGTCTCCGGCAGCACAAGCTCCACCCTCGCCGCCGCCTCCTTGTCGCCAGCGAGATCGGCCGCAATCGAGCGAACCTGCTCATAACCCGTCATCATCAGGAAGGTCGGAGCGCGGCCGTAGGACTTCATGCCAGCCATGAAGAAGCCCGCTTCATCATGCGCGAGCTCGCGCGCGCCGTGTGGACGCACCGTCCCGCAGCTATGCTCGTTGGGATCGATCAGCGGCGCCAGAGCGACCGGTGCCTCGATGGCGGGATCGAGCCGCAGACGCAGTTCAGACAGAAAGGAGAAGTCTGGACGGAAACCCGTCGACACGATCAGTTCGTCCACGACCACGCTTCGCCCACCGCAACAGGACCCTGCCGCGATCTTGAGGCGACCTTCGGAGTCCGAGAGGTGCGTGACGCCGAATTCGGTTTCGACCTTGATCTTCCCGGAGGCCACAAGTGCGGCGAAGGCACTGCCGAGTTCGCCGCGTGCCGCGAGTTTATCGTTACGGCCGCCGCCAAAAGCCTTCGCGGGATCGGCGCCGCGCAACAGCCAGACAGGCTGCGTACCCGG
This sequence comes from Bradyrhizobium sp. 2TAF36, assembly GCF_052114925.1. Lineage (NCBI taxonomy): Bacteria > Pseudomonadati > Pseudomonadota > Alphaproteobacteria > Hyphomicrobiales > Nitrobacteraceae > Bradyrhizobium > Bradyrhizobium sp. 2TAF36. Next base: position 37,894 of record NZ_JBFRFR010000026.1, read on the forward strand.
CACTTCGCCGGCGAGATACACGAGATCAATGAGAGTACCAACCGCGGAGTGGCCCGCGCCCAAGACAGCAACGGTCTTGCCAGCATATCTGGAACGAGCGACACCCCGGACATCCGGCATGCCATAGGCGACACGGTCGCCGTATTCGGGCTCGCCGATCGCCGGCAAGCCATTGCGGCCGGCCGGATTGGGGGAGAACCATGTGCCTGAGGTATCGATCACGGCATCTGCACGCAGAACCTCGGGCCCCCTGCCGTTCTGGTAGCGGATTTCAAAAGGCGCCTGCTCGCGCCCCCTGGTCTTCGCCTTGTCGAAGCCGACGCGGCTGATGGCCGAGACGCGGCTGGAGGTCCGGATCACATCGCGCAGCGACGTTCGCGTCGCAAGCGGCGTCAGGTATCGATCGAGCAGTTCGCCGCCGGTCGGATAGGATTGCGGGTCCGGCGAATTCCATCCCGTCGGTGCAAGCAAGCGCGCGGCGGCCTTGTCGACATTGTACTCCCACGGCGAGAAGAGCTGGACCTGCTGCCACTGGCGGACGGCGTGTCCGGCTTCGGGTCCGGCCTCGAGCACAATGGGAGACATGCCGCGCTCGAGCACGTGCGCGGCCGCAGCCAGGCCGACCGGTCCTGCCCCGATAATGGCAACTGTCTTTCCGCCGCTCATTTCGCTACTCCGATTGTTCTAGAATCATCGAATAATTCGGCACAAAAAAATCAGGCCGCCGTCTTGGCATCCTTGCATTCGGTTTCGTCCGCACAGCACTCCGACACCAGGAAATCCACCAGGCCCCGCATCCCGTCGTAGTTCGCGTGGCAGACCAGGGTCGTGGATTCGCGGACCTGACTAATCAGCCCGACCGCAACCAGAGACTTGATGTGATGAGATAGCGTCGATGCCGGGATCTTCAGCTTGTCCTGCAAGCGGCCGACGGGCATGCCCGATCGGCCAGCGCGGACCAGGGCCCGATAGATCTGAAGCCGTGTCCGGTTACCCAGGGCTTCCAAGCGTGCTGCTGCGTCGTCGATCTTCATGACCATAAGATGCGCCGATCCGCCCTCGCCGTCAACCATATTTCTAGAATATTGGAAATATGGGAGAGACCGCCCCCCGGCGGGGCGGCTTCAGCAGCACTTTCCGTTCTGCTGGATCGGCGGACAAGGGACCGATCCGTACGAACAGAAGACGCAGCAATCGCCGCTCGTCGGCTTGAGCCGGGTCCCGCATCCCTTGCAATCGTAGAAGAACTGACAGGCGTCGGTCGGCATGGTTTCGGCTGACGCGTGATGACAGACCGGACACGTAATGACCGATTGGGTTTGCATTGCCGGCTTTCCTCGATCGCAAGACAGGATGCATTCTAAACGCGCCCAGTTCGGAAATTCAATTGACGCTTTATCATCATTTCTATAAATCTGGATATATGGAAACTGAAGAAGCAGTCCTCGCGCTCGCTGCCCTGTCACAATCGACCCGTCTGGAGGCCTTCCGGACGCTGGTCCGACACGAGCCCGATGGCCTTGCGGCCGGCGACCTCGCACGTCTGCTGGAAGTCCCCCCGAATACGCTTTCGGCTCATCTCTCGATCCTGACGCGTGCCCGCCTCGTCACCTCCGAGCGACACAGCCGTTCGATCGTCTATCGCGCCAACCTTGCGGAGTTCAGGGACGTCGCGGTTTTCCTGCTTCGGGATTGCTGCGGCGGCCGGCCCGAGGTTTGCGAACCGGTCGTCGAGAGCCTTCAAGCCTGCTGCTCGCCAAAGCGAAAGGAGCGAAGCCGTGCCTGACCAGATGTACAATGTTTTGTTCCTGTGCACCGGCAATTCGGCGCGCTCGGTCCTCGCCGAGTCGATCCTTCGCAAGGACGGAGCCGCCCGCTTTCAGTCCTTCTCCGCCGGCAGCACCCCGAAAGGGACGGTCCACCCGCTCGCGCTGCGCACGCTGGAAAGCATGGACTACCCCGCCGACGGAATGCGCTCGAAGAGCTGGCTGGAGTTCGCCGCTTCCGATGAGCCGGTGATGGATTTCGTCTTCACCGTTTGTGACGATGCGGCCGGTGAATCCTGCCCCATCTGGCCGGGACAGCCGATGACCGCACATTGGGGTATCGAGGACCCCGCCGCAGCCGAAGGTACCGATCTGGAGAAACAGGCAGCGTTCGTCACCGCATTCCGCTACCTCAAGAATCGGATCGACACCTTTGTGAGCCTGCCGCTCAGGAGCATCGACAAGCTCTCCCTCGGCACCAAGCTGCGCGAGATCGGACGCTCCCAGGGCGCAACACATTCAACGCCGAAGGCCGGCTGATGGACAATTTCGATCTTCCACGGCGCCTCGCAGCCGAAGCGCTCGGCACCGGCATTCTCGTCGCCACCGTCGTCGGCTCCGGCATCATGGCCGAGACGCTGACCAAGGACGTGGCGCTGGCGCTTCTGTGCAATACCCTGCCGACCGGAGCCATTCTGGTTGTCCTGATCACCGTGCTCGGTCCGATCTCCGGCGCGCATTTCAATCCCGCGGTGACCCTCGTCTTCGCCGGCAAGCGCGAGCTTCCGGTCAACGAAGCCGTGCTCTACGCGGTCGCGCAGATCGCCGGCGGCATCGCGGGAACGATGGCCGCGCATCTGATGTTCGGACTTCCCCTGCTCGATCTCTCGACGAAGGTTCGAACGGGCGGGCCGCAATGGTTCGCCGAAGCGGTCGCCGCCTTCGGTCTGGTCGCGACGATCCTGGCCGGCATCCGATTTCAGCGGACCGCGGTTCCCTGGCTGGTGGGCCTCTACATCACGGCAGCCTATTGGTTCACGGCCTCCACGTCGTTTGCAAATCCGGCGGTGGCCATCGCGCGGTCGCTGACGAACACGTTCTCGGGCATTCGTCCGACCGACCTGCCCGGATTCATCCTTGCGGAGCTCTGCGGAGCATTCGCCGGCATGCTGTTGATGAACTGGCTGCTCGGACAGTCGAAGTCGCGCGGCCCTGTCCCAATTGCGGAGACGACCCGATGAACGTTACGATCTACCACAACCCCGATTGCGGCACCTCGCGCAACACGCTGGCGATGATCCGGCAGAGCGGCGCGGAGCCCACTGTCATCGAATATCTCAAGACCCCGCCATCGCGCGAGACGCTCAAGCAGCTGATTGCAGCGATGGGCATTCCGGTTCGCGCATTGCTGCGCGAGAAGGGCACGCCGTACAAGGAACTCGGCCTCGCCGACCCCAAATGGACCGACGACCAGTTGATCGACCAGATGCTCGCGCATCCCATTCTCATCAACCGCCCGATCGTCGTGACCTCGAAGGGCACGCGCTTGTGCCGCCCTTCCGAAGCCGTCGTCGATCTCCTCGACAATCCGGTCGGCCGGTTCACGAAGGAAGATGGCGAGGTGGTCGAAGCGCGCCAGGCAACTCACCGCCCCTAACGCTCCTCAGTCGAAATCCGCCGCGGTTTTTTTCACGCCGGAGCGGCGGTCGCCATGAAAGACGATCTCCGCTGGCCCGCCTATTCGGCGGCTTGCGACGCGCGCACGGTCCATTCGTCGGCAGGAGCCGATCGCTCGCCCGATGGAAGCCCCCGTCCCTTCACCAAGCCGAAAATTGCGGGGATCACGACCAGCGTCAGCAGTGTCGATGACGTCATGCCGCCGATCATCGGCACCGCAATGCGCTGCATGATCTCCGATCCGGCCCCGGTGCTCCACATGATCGGCAGCAGACCGGCCATGATGGCAACCACCGTCATCATCTTGGGCCGCACGCGCTCGACCGCGCCCACCATGATGGCGTCGTGGAGATCCCGGCGCGTCAGTGGCCTCCCTTCGGCGCTGCACCTGGCTTTCACCTCGGCCAGCGCATGGTCAAGGTAGATCAGCATGACGACACCCGTCTCGGCGGCGACGCCTGCGAGCGCGATGAAGCCGACCGCGACGGCGACGGACAGGTTGAAGCCGAGCCACCACATCATCCAGATGCCGCCGACCAGCGCGAACGGCAGTGACAGCATCACGATCAGGGTCTCGGTCATCGCCCGGAAGTTCAGGTACAGCAGCAGGAAGATGATCGTGAGCGTCACGGGCACGACGATCTTCAGACGGGCGGCGGCGCGCTGCAGATATTCGTACTGGCCGCTCCACACGACGTAGGTGCCGGCGGGAAACCGGATGCTCTCCGTCACGGCGCGTTGCGCGTCAGCGACGTAGCTTCCGATGTCGCGATCCCGGATGTCGACGTAAATGTAGGTCGCAAGCTGGCCGTTCTCCGTCCGGATCGACGTCGGCCCGCGCGCGGGCTCGACCTTCGCCACCTCGCCGAGCGGCACGGCGCCGCCCGACGGCATCGGCACCAGGATGTCGCTGGCGATGGCCTTGGGGTTGTCGCGAAGGTCGCGCGGATAGCGCATGTTCACGGTGAACCGCTGCCGTCCCTCCACGGTCGTCGTGACCGTCTGACCGCCGAGCGCGGCCGCGATGGTGTCCTGGACGTCCTGGATCAGGATGCCGTAACGGGCGAGCGCCTCACGGTCGGGAACGATCTCGAGATAATAGCCGCCGATGCCGCGCTCGGCGTAGGCCGACGAGGTGCCGGGTACGGTCTTGATGACGCGTTCGATCTGCTTCGCGAGTTGGTCGATCTCGGCGAGGTCATTGCCCATGACCTTGACGCCGACCGGCGTGCGGATTCCGGTCGAGAGCATGTCGATACGTGCCTTGATCGGCATGGTCCAGGCATTGGAGACACCCGGAAACTGCAACGCCTTGTCCATCTCGGCGATGAGACTGTCGACGGTTACGCCGGAACGCCACTGCTCCTTCGGCTTCAGGTTGACGATCGTCTCAAACATCTCGGTCGGAGCGGGATCGGTCGCAGTAGCGGCTCGTCCCGCCTTGCCGTAGACCGAAGCGACCTCCGGAAACGACTTGATGATGCGGTCCTGCATCTGCATCAGCTCGGCCGCCTTGGTGACCGAAATGCCGGGCAGCGTCGTTGGCATGTAGAGCAGCGTTCCCTCGTTCAGCGCCGGCATGAACTCGGTGCCAAGCTGGCGCGCCGGCCAGATCGTCACCGCAAGCACGACGAGCGAAGCCAGGATGACCAGCGTCTTGGCGCGCAGAACCCCCTTGATCACGGGACGGTAGATCCAGATCAGGACGCGATTGATGACGTTCCTGCTCTCGGGGACGATCCTGCCGCGGACGAAGATCACCATCAGCGCCGGCACCAGGGTGACGGACAGCAACGCCGCGGCGGCCATCGAGAAGGTCTTCGTGAACGCCAGCGGGCTGAACAATCGGCCCTCCTGCGATTCCAGCGTGAAGATCGGCATGAACGACACGGTGATGATCAACAGGCTGAAGAAGAGCGCGGGGCCGACTTCGGATGCCGCGTCGATCAGAACCTGCACGCGCGACTGATCGGGCCTCGCCCGTTCCAGGTGCTTGTGTGCGTTCTCGATCATGACGATGGCGGCGTCCACCATGGCGCCGATCGCAATCGCGATACCGCCGAGGCTCATGATGTTCGACCCCAGCCCGAGCAGCTTCATGGCGCCAAACGCCATCAACACGCCGACCGGCAACATCAGGATCGCGACGAGTGCGCTGCGGACATGCAGAAGGAACACGATGCAGACGAGCCCGACGACGATGCTCTCCTCGAACAGGGTATGCTTGAGGGTATCGATGGCCGCGTAGATCAGGTTCGACCGGTCGTAGACCGGCACGATCTCGACCGATTTCGGCAGGCTGCTCGCGATCTCCCTGAAGCGCTTCTTGACGTTTTCGATGACGTCGAGGGCATTGACGCCGAACCGCTGCAGCACGATGCCGCTCGCAACCTCGCCCTCGCCATTCAATTCGGCGATGCCGCGCCGCTCGTCGGGCCCGAGCTCGACGCTGGCGACGTCCCGCAACAACACCGGCGTGCCGTTGCTCGTCTTCAGCACGATGTTGCCGAGATCGTTGATGCTCTTGATGTAGCCCTTGCCGCGGATGACGTATTCGAACTCGGAGAGCTCGACGGTGCGGCCGCCGACGTCGGCGTTGCTGGCGCGGATCGCCTCACGTATTTTCTGCATGCTGATGCCGCGGTCGCGCATCCGCTGCGGGTCGAGGACCACGTTGTACTGCTTGACGAAGCCGCCGACRCTGGCGACCTCGGCGACGCCTTCGGCCTTGGCCAGCGCGAATTTCAGATTCCAGTCCTGGATCGTGCGCGTGTCCGCCAGGTTCAATTCCTTCGATACCACGGCGTATTGGTAGACCCAGCCGACGCCGGTCGCGTCGGGTCCGATGGTCGGGGTGACGCCGGCGGGAAGCCTGGACGCCGCGCCGTTCAGGAATTCCATGACGCGCGACCTCGCCCAATAGATGTCGGTGCCGTCCTCGAAGATCACGTAGACGAAGGAAACGCCGAAGAACGAGAAGCCGCGTACGACCTTCGATTTCGGCACCGTGAGCATCGCCGTCGTCAGCGGATAGGTGACCTGATCCTCGATCACCTGCGGCGCCTGGCCGGGATACTCGGTGTAGACGATGACCTGCGTATCCGAGAGATCCGGGATCGCATCCAGCGGAAGGTGAACCAGGGCATAGAGGCCGGCGGCGGCCGCGAAGCCGGTCCCGAACAGCACGAGCAGCAGATTGCGCGCCGACCAGGCGATGATGCGGGCGATCATTTGTGATCTCCCGTTGCATTGCCAGGGCCGGCGTCGGTGGCCTGGGATGCCGCCTCGCCAAACCCCTTCAGCGCCGCCTTCAGGTTGCTTTCCGCATCGATCAGGAAGTTGGCGGAGGTCACCACCGCCTCGCCGTCCGCGAGACCATGGCGCACCTCGACATAGCCGCCGCCGCGACGGCCGAGCTTGACTTCCCGCGGTTCGAAACGCCCTTCCCCCTTGTCGACGAGGACGGCCTGCCGGCTGCCGGTGTCGAGCACCGCGCTGTCCTGTATCGCCAGGACGGGCGCGGCATCGGCCGTGTCGATATCGGCATCGACGTACATGTCGGGCAGCAGCACCGCGTCCGGATTGGCAAGCTCGATCCTGATGCGAACGGTTCGCGTGTCGCGGTTCACCTGCGGATAGACGACGGCGATTGTCCCGGTGAAGGTTCGGCCGGGGAAACTGCGCGCGCGCACCGCGACTGACTGCCCCACCGCGATGTTGCCGAGATCGCGCTCGGCCACGTCGACCAGCGCCCAGACCACCGAGGTGTCCGCGATCCGGAACAGGACGTCGCCGGGATTGGCCCGCATGCCTTCGATCGCGTTGCGTTCGAGCACGACCCCGTCGCGCGACGCAGACCAGCGTATGGCCACGGGCGCGGTGTGCGTCTTGTCCATCTCCGCGATGACGGACTCGGGAACGTCGAGATTGACCAGCCGCTGCCGCGAGCCGCGGCCGTACATCTCGACACCGCCGACCGTCCTGGAGGTGATCGTCGCGAGATATTCCGCCGCCGCGGACGCCACCGCCGAACTGTAGATTTCCATCAGCGGCTGGCCGGCCTTCACGCGCGTGCCGGTCGTCACGTCGGCGACCTTCTGCACGAAGCTCTCGGCGCGCATCGCGATCACCGACACGCGGCGTTCATCGAGCTGGATCGTGCCGGGCGCCTTCACCGAGACCCGGATCGGGCGCCGCGCGACGGGCTCGGACTTCACGCCCGCGCGCTGGATCTTGCCGGGCGACAGCTTCACCGTGCCGTCGTCGGTGTCGTCGCCTTCGTAAACGGCGACATAGTCCATCCCCATCGGATCCTTCTTTGGGACGGGCGACGTGTCGGGCAGCCCCATCGGATTGCGGTAGTAGAGGATTTTTCGCGGCGAAGCCGCTTGCGCCTTCGGTAGCGCCGGCGCGACGGCCGCTCCATCGTCGTCGTAGACCGGCACATAGTCCCGCCCGCGGTCGTCCTTCTTCTGACCCGCAGACCAGAGCGGCGCACCGCTTGGATCGCGGTAGTAAAGCGGCGTTCGCTCCGCGCCAGCCGCAGCCGATGATATGTCGGCCTCAGCGAGCCAGCCCGCACCGTTCGAATGCCAGTAGTAGCCGGCCAGGACCAGGCCACCGCCCAGCGCAAGAGCCGTCAGGAGACGCAGCGTTTTCATATGGTGTATCCGCGCGCCCGGGAGCGCGCGTCCGTGTGAAGGAAAAAGGGGAATGTCGGGCGCCGCCGGGCAGCGCCCGAACGCTCACTTGACCGCCGTGACGATCACCTTGCCGGTGACGGTCTCCGGTTCGCCCTGCACCTTCACGGACAGCGTCATCTGGTAGCGTCCAGCCATCGGCAGGTCCGTCTTGAAGGCGTACACACCCGGCTCCCTGGACGGCAGCGGCGCGACCGCCGATTCCATCTCGGCCATCCCGTCCGGGGCCATGTCGAGGCGGCTTTTGAAGATGACTGCGTCCGGTATCGGCTTGCCGGTCTGCTTGTTCGTCAGGCGAACGGCGAGCGTGACGTCTTCGCCCTTCTTCATCTGCGGAGTGACGGGCTCGAAGGCGTAGTCGCCCGCGCCCGCCATCGCGGCGGAAGCGGCAAGCGAAAGGGTGGCGGCGAGAGCCGCGGTGCTGATTTTGGAAAGCATTGTCCTGTCCTCATGAATTGATCTTTCGCCGTGGCGCGTGAAGCGCGCACGTCAGTCGTCGTCGCGAGCAGGCACGCCGCTCGCGTCTCGGGCTTTGCGAGATCAGATTCGAGGAGGTCGGAAAGGAGGACTGCCGCCGCGGAAGGAAACGACCTGATCCGGGGGAATAGCCATCGTGCTGGCCATGACGGCGAGACGTTCGAACGCCACGGGCCTGACATCACCGAGCGCGATGATCCCACCGACGCAGCAGAAGCCCATCCCGCACTTGTAGCCGCCGCTATGGGAGCCCGTTCCCTTCATGTCGGGACAACAATCGTCCATCGACATGTCGGCGTCGCCGCTCATGTGCATGGCCGTCTGCATGCCATCCGACGACATTGCGAGGTTCGCCGCGGACGCGCCAACCGGCAGCATCGCCAAGGATATGGCGATGGCGACTGCCAGGATGGTACGGACGAACTGCATCAATATCGACTTACCTTGTCGGGCCGGAACTCGGCCTCAGTAGCATACTCGGACACCAAAGGCAGTTATTGATCGTGGTCAAGCGTTCGTTACCCAGGCTCGTCCGGAGGCCGGGTTGGACGTTTCGACGCGGTCCTTCGGACTATCGTGCAAAACAGCAACACAAGGCCACCATCGACCGACCGGCCCGTCCAGCAGCCCGCGCGGATGTTGACGCGCTCATCCCCTGATGCCAGTTTCGTGATCGGTAGTGTCCGCAAGGACTCTTCAAGGGAATGCGGTGCGTCCACCTCAGTGGGCAATTCCGCGGCTGCCCCCGCAACTGTAGGCGGATAGCCGACGACCAAACGAACCACTGGAGCCCCGCTTGGGCCTCTGGGAAGGTGGTCGAAGGCGATGACCCGCGAGCCAGGAAACCTGCTACCAGCCATGGTCACGCGCGAACGCATTGGGCGGGGTGCCCTGATGTCGGACAAGTAGCCGGTGCATCCGCCGCCTGGGGCGAAGGTGGATGACTAAGGCAACCGCGGTGACGGTTTGTTTGCGTCGCCGCAGAGCGTTGTCGTGCAAAATCTTCATTTCCGTGCTGGCGCAAGGCCAGCGTTATCGCGTGCTTTCCTGATTACTCTGCTCTCGTCGGTGTCCTTGTCGTCCGCGGCGCTCGCGCAAAGCGCGGCGCAGGACAACCGCTCCCGGGAGGTCGGCCCGGTGATCGTGTCGCCGCCTGCGCCGCGACAGGCTCCTGCCGTCAGCCCCGGCACTCAGAAGCAGCGCGCGGCCCGGCGCGCCGCGGGACGCAATCGTGGCGCCCCTGCTGTCGCCGTTCCGGCCGCGCAAGCTCCGAGCGGGCCGGTACAGACGCCGCTCAATACGGCAGCCGTCACCGACGTCGGCTCCCGGCTCGGCATCACGGCGCGCGAGATGCCGGCGACCGTCGAGGTCATCGGTCAACAGACGATGCAGAACCTGGGCATCCGGACCACGACCGACGTCGCCAAGGCTGCAGTCGGCGTCACCGGCGGCGATGCGCCCGGCGCGCCCGCCATCTTCTCGATGCGTGGCTTTTCCGGCGACCAGATCTCCACGCTCTACAACGGAATCCCGATCGGGCCGTCGACCATGACCGGCCGTCCCATGGACGTGGCTGGTCTCCAGCAGGTCGAGATCATCAAGGGACCGGACTCGCTGGTGGCGGGCCTCGGTGCGACCGGCGGCGCCATCAACTACGTGAACAAGGCGCCGCACACCGGACCAATCGTCAACGACGCCTTCACTTCCTACGATTCCTTCAACGGCTATCGCGCCGGTTACGGATCGGGCGGCAGCACGCTGATCAACGGCCTCGACTACCGCTTCGACATCAGCCATTTCAACAACAAGGGCTTTATCGACGACACCTATTCGAAGCTCAGCAACGTCTCGGGCCAGCTGAACTATCGCGTCAACGAGAACCTGAGGATCTGGGGCGCGACCGAATACAGGCAGGACAACGACCGCTTCTACTGGGGGACGCCGCTGGTGCCGGCGAACGCGCCGGGCATCGTGCCGACGTATGGCGTCGTCTCCGGCCTCTGGAGCAACTATTACCTCGGCGGCGGCACGCCGGTCCCGGTCACCATCGACGCGCGCACGCTGACCACGAACTACAACGTGCTCGACAATCACAGCGGCGCCAACGAGCTCTGGCTGCGCAGCGGCTTTCAATGGGACATCACCAACAACATCTCGCTGAAGAGCCTGGTCTATGGCTATGACGCCCACCGGCACTGGTTCAACAACGAGATCTCGTCGTTTGACCAGACCGTAGGCAATTTCGCAGGCGCGCAGAGCATCTACCGCGAGCGCCTGGCGCTCGATCACGCGCAGCGGCTCTACGGCAACATCACCGACCTCACCGTCAATTCCAATCTCGGCGGAATGGACAATCGCTTCGTCGCCACCGTGGCGGCGAGCAGCAACCAGTTCAACGTCTCGCAGGACACGCTGTTCTTCAATGACTACGTCGACCTCCTCAATCCGGACCGCGGCCTCTACGGCCCGCGCAGCGACGAGAAGATCTACACCCATCTCGACACCGCCTCGCTGTCGTTCGAGGACCGGCTCAAGCTGACCTCGACCTTTGCGCTGATCGGCGGCATCCGTTTTGAGAATATCGAGCTGTCGCGGACCCGCTTCGACGAGAATGGCCTCCTGAAAGCCAACTATCCTTTCTCGAAGACGTTCAATCCGGTCACCGGACGCATCGGCTACACCTGGGACATCGCGCCCGGCGTGATGCTTTACAGCCAGTACGCGACGGCAGCCGACCCGACGGTGGCGAACATCTTCATCCTCAGGCCCACGACGCCGCTGCTGCTCACGACGTCGCGGACCTACGAGACCGGCGTGAAGCTGCTGTCGGCCGACAGGCGCGCGGAGGCCACGTTCTCGGCCTTCGACATCGAGCGCAAGAACGTCTACGTCCCCGAAAGCGGCATCCTCTTCAACGTCGCCGGCAAGATGGCCTCCAAGGGCGTCGAGATCGCCGCCGCGGTCAATCCGGTCGCGGGCCTGAAACTATGGGGCAACGTCGCCTTCGTGCAGTCGCGCTTCATCGACTTCACCTATGTCGACGGCAATGGCGACTTCCAGTCCTATTCGGGCAAGACGCCGCCCAACGTTCCCAACTTCATCGCCAACGCCGGCGCCTCCTATCGCTTCGACACGAAGCTGCCGGTCGAGATCGGCGGCCTCGTCCGTCACGTCGGCGACCGCTTCAACTTCCAGGACAATCTGGTCACGATGGACGCCTACACGATCTTCGACGCATACGCGTTCGTCGATATTCCAAAAGCCTATTTCCCGGGCGTCGACCAGACCCGGATCAGCTTTCGCGTGAGGAACCTGACCAACAAGCTCTACGCGGCCTGGGGCGATCCGGGTTACACCGACCAGATCATCCTGGGCGCGCCGCGCAGCTACGAGATCGCGGCTTCGTTCAAGTGGTAGTCGCGGATCACCTCGCCCGCGCCGTGGCAGGAGTTGTCACGCGACAGTAGGACGCAATCGCAAATCGATTGCGCCGTTGAAGCCGCAGGTCTCGAGAGCTATCGATCAACGAGACCTGTCTTCCATCGGGAGGAACGCATGAGCACCATCACCGGCGGTTGTCACTGCGGCGCGATCCGCTATCAGGTCGAGGGCGAAGCGATCGTGCACGCGCTGTGTCACTGCCGCGATTGCAGGCTTCACGCGGGCGCTCCCGTCGTCGGCTGGACGATGTACGCGGACGATGCCGTCAAGGTGACCAAGGGCGAGCCCAAGGTGTATCACTCCTCGGAAAATGCCCGGCGGCACTTTTGCGGCGACTGCGGAACCGGCCTGTTTTATGTCAATGCCGACATGTTGCCCGGGGTCATCGACGTCCAGAGCGCGACCTACGACGATCCCGATGCCGTACCGGCGACGATGCACATCCAGGTCGCAGAGCGCCTTCGATGGATGGAGCGCGCGCACGAACTGCCGACATTCGACCGCTATCCTCCGCCACCGTAGCGGCGCGCGCGAAGCGTTCGCCGTCTAGATGGAACCGCACAAGCACCATCTTGCAACGACCGGACGATTTCACGTACATTCATCGGCGTGGGGACGAAGCAGACTCCCCGTGAGACCTCGGTCCAAGCTCTGCGCAGCACGCCATTCGTGGAGCTTGCGCATGGATACCGAACGCCACCCTCCTCTCCGCCATACCGTTGCCATCCTCTCCCGCGGCGATGCAGCCGCGCGCCGGGACGCGACGGCGCAAAACAGCCGCTTCGTTCGCGTTTTCGAAGCACTCGCCGCGGTCGGCATCGAAGCCCGGCCGGTGATCTACGACGAGATTTTCGCCGACGCCGCGCGCGATCAACTGCTCGCCGTCGATGGCGTGCTCGTCTGGGTCGATCCGATCCATCAAGGCAAGACGCGCGAGGCCCTCGACCCGCTGCTTCGCGACGTTGCGGCGCAAGGGCCGTGGGTAAGCGCCCATCCCGACGTGATCCTGAAGATGGGCGTCAAGGACGTGCTCTACCGAACGCGTCACCTCGGCTGGGGAGCCGACACGCACCGCTATGACACCGCCGCAAGCTTCCGCGCCGAATTTCCTTCGCGCCTTCAGGCGAATGGTCCGCGCGTGCTCAAGCAAAATCGCGGCAATGGTGGCCAGGGGGTGTGGAAGGTGGAGGCCCTGCCCAACGTGGACGCCATGGTTCGCGTGCTGCATGCCCAACGCGGCAGTCTACCCGAGGACATTCCGCTCGATGCCTTGCTCGCCCGCTGCGAACCGTATTTCGGATGGGGCGGCTGCATCATCGACCAGGCGTTCCAACCCCGCCTACCCGACGGCATGATCCGCTGCTACATGAGCGGCGCCAAGGTCGCGGGCTTCGGGCATCAATTGATCAAGGCCCTGATCCCGCCGCCGCCGGAAGGCCCCGACGCACCCGAGGCTCAGCCGGGCCCACGGATCATGCACGGACCCGCTGCTTCGCAATTCCAGGCGCTCCGAAGAGCGATGGAGGACGAATGGACGCCGCAGCTGATGGGCACGCTCGGCATCGACGAGCCGTCGCTGCCGGTGATCTGGGACGCCGACTTCCTGTACGGGCCCCGCGACGCCGCCGGCACCGACACCTACGTCCTGTGCGAAATCAACGCGAGCTCATGCTTCGCGATTCCCGACGACGCGCCGGCGGCAATCGCCCGAACGGTGAAGCACCGCCTGCTCCGGACTCAAGCAGTGCGTTCGGGCGTATAACCGGCGGCCTGGCTTCGACACCCTAATGCGCAGCGCAGCGGCAGCTTTCATAGGCGACGGGATCGTGGCTATTGACGATGCTCACGCGGTCGCCGTGGTTGAGCTTCAGCGCGCGCAGCCGCGCCTGGTTGGCGATCCGCATCTTGCGATCCATGTCGCCGCGGCGCTGGAAATAACCCAGCATCAACGGCACGCGCGGCGATGGGTCGAGCTGGGCGTGGTGGAAATAGCTGTCGCCGGCATGCAACAGCCATTTGTCACCTGATCGCACCGCGATGCCGCAATGGCCGAGCGTGTGGCCGGCGAGCGGGATCATCAGGATGTCGGCTTCCTTGTCGCCGAGCGCGCGCACGCCCTTGAAGCCGAACCAGTCCTGGCCGGCCTCGCCATAGAAGGTCCAGCCCGGCCCATGGCTCCACTGCCCCGTGACATAGCGCCCTTCGGGCGGCGCGGGCTTGCGTAGCACCGCCATGTCGTATTCGGCGCGGTGGACGTGGATCGCGGCATGGGGAAAGTCMGGCACGCCGCCGGCGTGGTCGCGGTCGAGATGCGTCAGGAGCACGTGGCGCACATCGCCGGGTGAGTAGCCGAGCGCCTTCACCTGCTCGACCGCCGTCTCCGCCGGGTCCAGCCTCGGCGCGGTCTGGCGCAGCCATCGGCCACCCAGCCGATTGGGCGTTGCGATATCGCCGAGACCGATGCCGGTGTCGACCAGAGCGAGTCCGTCCCTCGTCTCGACCAGCAGGCAATGGCAGACCAGGCGGGCGCGCTGGAACAGGCCGCCGGTGCCGTTCACAAGGCGGCGGCCCATGGGGCACATCGTGCCGGTGTTGAGGTGGTGGATCTTCATGGCGCTTCCCTGCCTGTTGTGAGCAGGGCGCTGCTTGCCACCGGGCAATCCATAAGTAAAATATTGAATATTGATACTATCTCTAGGCATAACCTATGGACATCCGCGAGCTTCGCTACTTCGCCGCCGTGTATCGCGAGCGCAAACTGACCGCGGCGGCACGCGCTTGCTTCGTGTCGCAGCCGTCGATCTCGACCGCGATCACCCATCTGGAGGCCGAACTCGGCACCACGCTGTTCATCCGGCACAAGAAGGGCGTCGCGCCGACCGCCTCGGCCGAGCAGTTTCATGCGCTGGCCCGCCGCATCATCGACGAGGCGGACGCCGCACGCAGCCTCTTCAGGAAGCCGAATACGAAGACCACCGTCACGCTGGGACTGATGCGCACGCTCGACATACCCCGAACGATCGCGCTGCTGAAGCCGCTGACGGCGCGCACCGACATCGCGCTCCGCCTCGTCGGCAGCGACGAAGGCGCCGATGCGCGGATCATCTCAAAGAGCATGCTCCGCGCCGACGAGCATTTCGTCGCGCTGTGGAGCGAGCGCTATGTCGCCGCACTTCCGCCCTCGCATCCGCTGACGCTGAAGGAGAAGCTGCGGGCTGCCGATCTCGCCGGCGTCCCCCTGATCGACCGCTGCCATTGCGAGCAAAGCGAATTCTTCGGCCGGAGTTCACAACGAAGGCAGACCGCGGCGATCGCGCAATCGGAGGATTGGGCGATGGCGCTGGTCGCGGCCGGCGTCGGCATTGCGATCGTCCCGGAAGGCGTGGCGCGCGGCAATCCCGATGTCGCGGTGCGCGAGATCGAGGTCAGGGTCAAACGCGAGGTCGGGCTTGCCTACCGCGCCTCAGAGCCGCTGGCGGATGCGCTGAAGGATTTTGTCGGGAAACTTCAGAAGCAGCGGCGCAAGCCGGATCCGACCGGCCCACGGCGCAACAAACGCAGGAAGTCCTAGCCCTTCGAGATGACTGCGCGGCCATAGGGCGGCTGGGCCGCAACCGGCGGATTGGCGGTCTGGGCTGCGAGTTCGCCGATCAGGCGGTCGGCATCGGCGGCCATGCCGTCGGGCGCCTGGATCACCAGACGCTCCAGCGCCCAGCGATAGGACGAGACGCGCTGCTCGAGGCACAGCTGCACCCACTGGATGATCAGCGAGTTCTCCCGCATGCGCGCGACCGCATCCTCCCTCTCCCTTGGCGAGAGCTCGGAGACGCGCGCCATGGTCGCATCGCGCTTCCTGTCGAGATCGATGACGCGGATCGCGGAGCCGAAGAACGGCTCGAAACGGGTGATGTCGTTGCGCACGTCCTCGATCAGCTGCGCATAGCGCGAGGAATGCGAGCGATGCGGCTCGTCGATCAGCGTGCGCCCATACATAGTGCGGTCGAACACGACCTTCTGCTGCCAGGGCGACGGCAGCGCCTTGTAGTCGCCGAATACGCTCTTCCAGGCGGGCCGCGACAGCGGCGGCTCGATCATGGGATAGGCAAGATCGCGAAGCTGGCGCTCCGCGTCGGTGAGCTGGAATTGTGACGACTTCAGGCCAACGCTGCCGGTGGCCTCGGCCCCGAGCCAGCGATGCATGTCGTCGCTGCGCATGTCAGCGCGGGTGCGGCCGAAATCGCCGCCGCTGCACGCGCCGAGCGTCGCACCGACGAGTGCGAGCAGGACGGCCGTTACGACAGGCCGAATCTGGCGGATGGCATCCGGCATTGCAAAAGCCGGACGCTAGCGGCGACGACGACGGCGCCCCGGTGCTGTGCCCTGCTCCGGCCCGCGATCGCCGCTGGTTTCTTCCGTCTGGCGCTCGATGCGGATCACGGGGAGGATCAGAATCGTTCCCGTTTCCGTACGCGGCGTGGCATCCCCCGACGAGCCTGCCCGGCGACCGGCCGGAAATTCGATAATGGTCCCCATATCAGCTCTCTATCAATTGCCGCGCGACCGAGCGCGCTGGTGCAACGTGCGTTCATTAAGATCAGTTCATGGTTAACGGGGTGTAAACGCGCCTGCCGGACCGTAACTTCACGGGCGGCCTCCCGCGTCCCGTTGCGGGACGACAACACCTGAAATGATGGGGTCGACTTCACGCCTCGTTTTCCTTAACGAGCCTTTAAAGGAACCTGCGTTAGGCTCGCGGACGAGTATCTCTTCCAGGTCGCGTATCTCTCCATGACCAAGTCGCTGTTTCCCGGATTCGACGGGCTGATGAGCCTCTCCCGTCGCGAAGGCGTTGATGTTCGCCCGACGCTGCTGCGCGTGCTGACGGACCTCTATGTCCAGGCGCCCACCCACAGCGACGACGAGCAGCGCCAGTTCATCGAGCTTGCGACGCGGCTGATCGACCAGGTCGACGATGCGACGCGCGCGGCCGTCAAGGCGAAGCTTGCGATCTATCCGCAGACGCCCGTCCCGGTCCTGCAGAAACTCGGGCTGGTCGCGACCCAGGAAGGCCGCAGGGTTCCGCTCGCGCGCGAAATTCGCAGCTCGCAGCAGGCGGCTTCGCCTGCTCGCACGCCGACCGACGCCGAGTTGCGCATGGCCGCCAACATGGCGATGCAGCCGAAGGAAGCGGCCGAGATCCACGAGATGTTCTTCCGCGCCGATGCGACCCAGCGCGCGCTGGTCCTGCACAATCTGGGGCAGACCCCGCTGAGGGCCGCGCCGCGGATTCCGACCGTGCGTGCCAAGCGCGCGATCCAGATCCTGGAGATGGCGGCAATCGCCAACGATGTCGAGAATTTCACCTACGAGCTCGGCGACAGCCTGATCCTGCCCTCGCGCGTCGCAGCGCAGATCGTCGACGATGCCGGCGGCGAAGCGCTCGCGGTCGCCGCGCGCGCGCTCGACATGCCGAGCCCGAACTTCCAGCGCATCCTCCTGTTCTTCAAGCCGGAGATCGGCACGTCGGTCGATGCGGTGTACCGGTTGTCACGGCTCTACGACCGGCTCAGCGACCGCTCCGCGCTGGTGATGCTGGCGGCCTGGCGCGGCTCGACGCTCGCAGTCACGCGCGCAAAATACCAGTCGTCGCTGCATGAGAGCGAACGCCAGCGCGCGCGTGCGGGCGCCAATCAGACCCGGCCGGGCGTGCAGCCGGGCTCCGCGCCCGCGGTGCGGACGGGCACCGACGGATCGGACCGCTAGGTCTTCGCCAATTCGAGGAAGTGACGACCTTTGCGGTCCTCGGTCTCGACGATCCAGGCGTCCGGATCGAAGCGGATTTCCTTGGTGAGGCGCTCCTCGACCGCTGGCTCAGGCATCGGCTGCGCGGCAAGTGGCACGAAGAAGCGATCGACCGGCCGGCCGTCGTCATAGACGGTCTGCGGCGCCGGTACGTACAGCATCGCGTTGCCGTCGAGCAGCGACACCTTCACGAATACCGCGCCCGCCTCCTCGGCACCGCGACGACGCACCGCCCCGAACACGCCTTCGGTCTGGCACCGGCGCAGGTAGGCGGAAACCCAAATGTTTGATTTCAAACGCATGAAGAGCACGATAGGCCAGTGCTGCAATCAGCACCAGCCTTCGCACAACAATGACGCTTATTCGACGGGGTGGCCGATCGCGGCTCCGAGCTCGCGCAGCAGGCGGTCGGAGACCTGACCCGTCACCTGCATCTTGTGCTCGCGCTCGAATTTCTGGATCGCGGACTGCGTCTCTGCGCCCATCGTGCCCGTGATCTTCAAATTGCCATAGCCGTATTCGGACAGCGCGCGCTGCACGCCGGCGATACGCCGCGCGGCCGGACTCTGCGCGACGGGAATCGGCGCCGGCGGACGCGCGATGGCGACGGATTGCGGCGGCGCCGACGTCGTTTGCTTGACCAGATTGGTCATCGGATCGCCCGCGCGCGGCGTCGATGCCGTCGCCTCGACCGGCTTCTCGGGGGCCTTCTCGGCGGCGCGCTCGACAGGCTTGGGCTCGGCGCGGAATTCCGTCGCTCTCGGCTCCAGCGGCGAGGTATCCGCGCCGACGGGGCGCGGACGCGGCAAGGGGTTCGACAGCGGCACGGACGACGGCGCGGGAAGATTGATCACGGTGCCGAACATCGGCGCCGGATGCCGGCCGGTCTGAAGGAACAGCGCATTCGCAACGATCGCGCTGACTGCGGCGACGCCGACGAGACCGGCCAGCGTGTCCTTGGGACTGTGCAGCAGGATGCGCATCGCAAGATTGCGCTCGGTCTCGACATCGATGACCGCGGCCTTGGCGCCACGGCGGCGCGGAGCGGCTTCGTCCTTGGCAGACTTCTTAGGCACTTTTCTTCACCAGAGCGGGTTGGTCGTGAGATTGGTCCTGAAGCTCCTGGCGCGGCACCGGTGTCAGCGTCGCGATCTTGCTCTCGGCCGCCATTCTATCGGACGTCTTGGCCTGCGGCGGCGTGTAGACGAGCGGCAATCTGACGGTGACGGAGGTGCCCTCGCCGAGCCTGCTTTGTACAGTCAATTCGCCGAGATGCAACGCCACCAGACTCTTGACGATCGAAAGCCCGAGACCCGTGCCTTCGTGACGGCGCTGATAAGTCTTTCCGGCCTGGAAGAACGGCGCGCCGATGCGCTTGAGATCATCCGCCGCAATGCCGACACCGGTGTCGCTGATGCGCAGCGCGAGCTGCGATCCGGACACCGCGGCCGATACGGTGACCTGACCACCGCGCTCGGTGAACTTGATGGCGTTGGCGACGAGATTGAGCACGATCTGCTTGAAGGCGCGCGGATCGCCGGTCATGACAGGCAGGTCCTGCGGCGCATCGGTGATGAGGTCGATGCCGTTCTCCCGCGCCTTCAGCGCCAGCAGATTGCAGCAATGCATCAGAGATGCGCGCGGCGCGAACGGTTCCGACGCAATCTCGAAATTGCCCGATTCCATCTTCGACATGTCGAGGATGCCGTTGACGACCGACAGCAGATGCTGGCCGGAATCGTTGATGAGCTGGGCATATTCCTTGCGCTGGGCCGCACCCAGCATCAGGGTCTGCTCCTGCGCGATCATCTCGGAGAAACCGATGATGGCGTTGAGCGGCGTGCGCAGCTCGTGGCTCATGGTGGCGAGGAAGCGCGTCTTGGCGGCATCGGCCGTTTCCGCGGCGCTGCGTGCCTGATCGAGCGCCTGCTCCGCGAGCTTGCGATCGGTAACGTCGCGCATCACGCCGACGACTTCCGCCTCGCGCGTGGCGTCACCGTCAATATCCTGGCGGCCGATATCCTGGTCGAGCGGCCGGCAGCGCATCTCGACCCAGATGAAATCGACCTGGCCACGCTCCGATCCGGCCGGCTCCCGCCGCAGTCGGAACTCGACGCTGCGCACGTCGCCGCGCGCGGCATCGGAGAGCGCGGTGAGATAGGCCGGACGATCGGCGACATGGACGCGGTCGAACAGGCCGTGGCCGAGCAGCTGCGCGACAGGCATGCCGAGCATGGCTTCCACCGCCGGCGAGATGAACTGCACCGCGCCGTTGCGCCGATGCCGCGAGATCACGTCGCTCATGTTGCGCGCCAGCAGGCGATAGCGCTCTTCCTCGCGCAACAGCAGCGCAACGCTGGTGCGCGCGAGCGATTCCGCGCCGAAGGCGAGGCCCGCGGCATAGAGCGTCGCCGAGGCGACGCCGAACGCCATCAGCACGCCGCGTTGTGCGGAGCTGGCGTCTCCGGCCGGCAGCCAGCCGAGCTGGCCGGCAAGGATCAGGACGCCGGCGCAGGACAGCGCAAGCAGGGAGGCGAAGGCCGCGACGCGGCGCGAGGCCGACAACGCGGCTTCCAGGGGAACCACGACCAGCCAGATCGCGGCGAATGATTCGATGCCGCCGGTGGTGCCGGCAACCGCCATGATCAGGCCGGCGAGCGCCAGCGACGACAGCACATGGGCGCCTTCATAGCGGCCGGTGCGCGACAGGAACCATGACAGGAGAATGGGGGCGATCAGCCACGCGAAGGCGGCGACCTCGATCGCGCTCGGCGCACCGCGCGTGGCGAGATAGACCGGGAATGCGGCAAACGCGGCCAGGCTGCCGAGCAGCCGCGGCGCCATGAAGGCACGATGGCGCGCTCGCGTCAGCGCGTCGTAACGCGCGGAGGGATGCAGCAGTGCATCGAGACAATCGCGGATGATACTCAAAACTGTCACGGGTCTCGCGCTTCGGCCCACTCGTCGAGAAGACGTGCCGGAACGCCTCCTTATCGTTGAGCCACCGTGTCAGAGCGACCTTAAACGAGTGCTAAGGCAATGCGGCCCGCCGCCGGACACTGTGTCATCGCGGAGATTTTTAAGCGATTTGACCACGTCATCATCGGGGATGGTGAACACAGGGTTTCACCAGTCCCCGCATGGTTTCGAATTGGTGGACAAGCGGCGCCGGCGGAATCACGGGGCTCCGGCGTCAATCGAAAATTTACGACGTGGCGGTTCGGGAAGATTCTTGCGCAGATTTTCCGCGAATTAAGCGGAAGGCAATCACTTGCGATTTATCGAGAGTTGCTAGGTCCGGCGCCTCGCGGGCATCGCCGCGGCGGGATCTAACATACAGGTCGATAAGATGCGCTTTCTGCTCCGCATCACATTCTGGCTCGGGCTGGTGCTGGTGCTCCTGCCGCGGGACAAGACGCCCGAATCGGAGAAGCTGCCGCAGATCGGCGCCGCCGATGCGGTGCAGGCTGCGACCGCGGCCGTCTCCGACGTGACCCAGTTCTGCAAGCGCCAGCCGGCGGCCTGCGAGGTCGGCGGCCAGGCCGCGACCATCATCGGCCAGCGCGCCCAGGACGGCGCGAAGAAGATCTACCAGATCATCAACGACAAGAAAGAGCAGCTCGAGAAGACCGACAAGAAGGCGCCCGATCATACCGGCTCGATCGCGCTGGCCGGCGAAGGCGATGCCGCCTCGGGCGAGGCGCCGCGCGACACCCTGAGCCAGGACGACCTCGCGCTGGAATGGCGCGGCCCTGCGGCGGCGCCGGCGAATTAGCGCCCAAACCCTATCGATTTCGCCTCCTCGCATCCTTATATTGGCCTGAACGGAAACATTGGGCCAGCATGACGACGATCGACGAAATCAGGGACAATTTCGAGCTTCTGGACGAGTGGGACGACCGCTACCGGTACGTCATCGAGCTCGGCCGCACCCTGGAACCGATGCCCGAATCCGAGCATTCGGCCGAGAACAAGGTGAATGGCTGCGTCAGCCAGGTCTGGCTCCAGAAGCTGGTCGATCGCGATGGCGGCGCCCCGATCCTGAAATATCGCGGCGACAGTGACGCCCACATCGTGCGCGGGCTGGTCGCGATCGTGCTCTCGCTTTACTCCGGCCGCACGCCGCAGCAGATCCTTGCGACCGACGCGATCGCGGTGTTCAACGAGTTCGGCTTTCGCGATCATCTGACGCCGCAGCGTTCCAACGGCCTGCGCTCGATGGTCGAGCGCATCAAGACCGACGCGAAAGAGGCGCTCGCGGAAGCCACCTGAAGCGGTTACTTCCGCTTCCGCTGCTGCTGTCCCAGTCCCATCTGCTTTGCCAGTTGCGAGCGCGCCACCGCGTAGTTCGGCGCGACCATGGGATAGTCGGCCGGCAGGCCCCATTTCTCGCGATATTGCTCCGGCGTCATGTTGTACTGGGTGCGCAGATGGCGCTTCAGCGACTTGAAGCGCTTGCCGTCTTCCAGACAGACCAGATAGTCCGGCGCGATCGACTTCTTCAGCGACACCGCCGGTTTGGCCGGCTCGAGCGGCGCGGTCTCGGTGCGGCCTGACGAGACGCGCACCAAGGCGCCATGCACCTGGCTGATCAGGTTCGGGATATCGGCCGCCGGCGTCGGATTGTTGCCGACATAGGCGGACACGATGCTCGCCGTTAGCTCGATGAAATTCTTAGCCCCGTTATCCGACATGGGCCCGACCTCTCCCTGACCTTGCGTCTCGCCGGATTGACGACGCCGAAGTATTTCGTGTCAACAATACATTCGGCCGAAATAAGACGACTGACGAATATGAGCTGATTACTGACGAAGTGACAAGAACGATGGCGCTCTACTTGGACGCAGCGGCCTCAGGACCGCTGGTCGAGATGGGCGCGCAGTTCGTCGATCGAGGCGAAGCGCATCATGCCTTCCGGCATCTGCGCTTCGATCGAGCCATCGGAATAGAGCGAATAGGCCATGCCGTCGACGATACCCGATTTGAGCACGGTCACGGGCGCCTGCTCGACCGGCGTCGGTTCGGGCGGAGGCGGCGGGCCGGGCTCGGTAAAGATCGACGGCGAGCGCGGCGGCGGGCGACGCCCGGCGGCCGGCGGTTCCGGTGGCCGCATACGGTCCGGCCTCGGCCAGGCATCGTCGAAGCTCGCCGGCTGACTCTCCGGGCCGGCCGGTTCCGTGGGCTCGTCATGAGGCTGCGGCGGCAAGCTCTCTGTCGCCTTCGCCTCCGCGCGCTCGCGCTCCTTGCGGGAGGACGATGCGAACAACAGGTTGCGGCGGCGCGGCGCTTCCGGAGCCGCAGGCGGTGTCGGAGCTTCCGGCTCCGGCGGCGGTTCGGCGCGCGGACGCTCGCGCGCGGCGGCCTCGCTCTGCCACGGCGGCAGACCCGCGGCCGGTGGTGGCTCGGTTTTCGTCGCCGATGCCGGGAACGGCTCGGACACTGGCACGCCAGGCACCGCGAGGCCTGGCAGCACGGGCCTGACCCGAACCTCGCCCGGCGCGGCCGATCCGGCCAACCGGCGGGCGATGCCCTTCAGTTCCACGACCACGACGTAGAGGCCGGCCAGTAACATTCCGGAGCAGACGCCAATGGTGCCGGAGATTATGAGGGTGCTGCCGAGGCTGGCCTCCCTAACGGTGAAGCCGAACAGGATCGTAAGGAGGCCCGCCAGGACGGCGAAAATCCCCACAATCAACAATGCCAAGCTCATCGAACTCACCCCTGGTCGCGCAGCCGTGCGCGACACCCGTTGCGCCACGATACCGTCATACGGTGTTCCACGCCAACGGCGAATTAGAGCCTGCGTTCCTAAAGGGAAGGATATCAGGGACTTATTCACATTCCCTTCAGCTACGGCCCGCTACTTCTAACTTGCTCTCAACTGTCTGGATTTGCTGCGTCGCATCAGGATTTTAGCCATAATGCCCAATTACTTGGTAATGGAACTGCGCTATAGGGATTCCGGGGAAGTGGCCCGCGGGCACCAGCAGGGCCAAGAGGGGATTCCGGGTCACCAATAGCCATGACATCCATCACGACTTCGGCGATCGACACGCCTCTGCGGCGCTCGGTTGAACGGACTTGCGACGATCTCGCCATGCTGGTGCTGGCTGCGGTCGCCGTCATTGCAGGCTTGACCTTCCGCGACTACGGGCTCGGCTGGGACGATTACACCCACGCTGAATATGCCGACCTGCTGCTGCGCATGTTCGGTTCCGGCTTCAGGGACACCGCGGCGCTCTCCTTCGCGAATCTCTACATGTATGGCGGCGGCTTCGACATGGTCGCGGCTCTCCTGCACAAGGTCATTCCGCTCGAGCTGTTCGAGACGCGACGCCTGCTCGGCGCCACGGTCGGCGTGATCGGGCTTGCGGTGACGTGGCGGCTCGGCCGCCGCATCGGCGGGCCCCTTGCCGGTCTTGCCGCACTCCTGCTGCTCGCGCTCTGCCCGATCTTCTATGGCCACATGTTCATGAACCCGAAGGATGCGCCCTTCGCGGTGGCCATGATCATCCTGATGCTGGGCCTCGTCCGCCTCGCCGAGGAATATCCGCAGCCGTCGCCGCGCACGATCCTGATTGTCGGCCTGGGTGCCGGCCTCTCGCTCGGCTGCCGCGTCCTCGGCGGCCTCGCGCTGGTCTACGCCATGATCGGCTTCATGCCGCTGTTCCTGGAGGAGCTGCGCACCGAAGGCGCCCGCGAAGCAGCCCGCCGCTTCGCCCATGTCGTCTACGTGCTGCTGCCCGGCCTCGTGTTCGGCTATCTCGTGATGGGCCTGATCTGGCCGTGGTCRATCATGGAGCCCGGCAATCCCTTCGAGGCCCTGACCTATTTCTCGCATTTCTTCGAGAAGCCCTGGAAGGAGATGTTCGACGGCGCGATTGTGTCCGTGCCCGACATGCCCTGGTCCTATCTGCCGACGCTGTTCGCGCTGCAGCTTCCCGAGGTCATGCTGGTGCTGATGGGCGGCGCCGTGGTCAGCACCTTCGCGATGCTGCCGCGCCGCGAGGTTCCGGCGCGCCGCAAGACCATCCTCCTGATGCTGACGCTGGCGGCGACCCTGCCGCTCGCGATCGCGATGGTGAAGCGGCCGGCGCTGTACAACGGCATCCGCCACTTCGTCTTCGTGATCCCGCCGATGGCGGTGCTCGGCGGCGTCGCCTTTGCCTGGGCCATGGAGCGCCTGCGCACCAACCACCGCACCTGGCAGCCCGTCGTGCTCGCGACCTTCTGCTTCGGCCTCGCGCTCTCGCTGGCCGAGATGATCCGGCTGCATCCCTATCAGTACACGCACTTCAACCACATCGCCGGCACCGTGCSCGGCGCCGACGACCGCTTCATGCTGGACTATTGGGGCCTTGCGCTGAAGCAGGCCTCGGACGAATTGCGCGAGCAGATCGTCGAGCGGCAGGAAGTGGCGCCGGGCAACCGCAAATGGAAGGTCGCGGTGTGCGGTCCGCAGCGCCCGGCCCAGGTCGCGCTCGGGCCCGACTTCACCATCGGCTGGGATTCCAACGCGGCCGATTTCGCGATGACGCTCGGCGAGTTCTACTGCAAGGGCCTCACTGCGCCCGTGATGGTCGAGATCAAGCGCGACGACGTGGTGTTCGCCCGCGTCTACGACATCCGCGGCCGCAGCATTTCCAGCCTGCTGTCGATCCCGGCGCCGTAAAATTCTTCTCCCTTGTAGCCCGGATGGAGCGAAGCGAAATCCGGGGACAGCGGCCCCCGCATTACGTTGCGCTCCATGCGGGCTACGCGTGGCTGCTGCGATTTGACCGCCTTGCCGCCAGCCTCACCCGCGACTACGCTCCCTCCCCGCAACAACGATGTTCGGAGAGATAAGCCATGTCGCCAGCGGAAGCGCGCCTGAAGGAAGTGCCGTCGAACATGACGGAGGCGGAGTGGCAGCAACGGGTCAATCTCGCCGCCTGCTACCGCCTCGTCTCGCTGTATGGCTGGGACGATCTGGTCRACACCCACATTTCGGCGCGCGTGCCCGGCCCCGACCATCACTTCCTCATCAACCCCTACGGGCTGATGTTCGACGAGATCACGGCATCGAGCCTCGTCAAGGTCGACCTGCACGGCAACCAGCTCTCCGAGAGCGAGTACAGCATCAACCCGGCCGGCTTCACCATCCATTCGGCGATCCACGAGGTGCGCGAGGACGCAATCTGCGTGCTGCATCTCCACACGCTCGACGGCACCGCGGTGTCGAGCAGCGCGGAAGGGCTGCTGCCGCTCAACCAGACCGCCCAGCTCGTCACCCACGACCTCGCCTATCACGACTATGAGGGCATCGCACTCGACCACGACGAGCGGCCGCGGCTGCAGAAGGACCTCGGCGACCACAACCACATGCTGCTGCGTAACCACGGCACGCTGACGGTCGGCCGCTCGGTCGCCTCCGCGTTCGAGCGCATGTACCACCTCGAGCGCGCCTGCTCGATGCAGGTGCGCACGCGCGCGCTGGGCACGCCGGTCTATCCGGTCGAGGAGATTGCGATCGAGAAGAACACCGAGCTGCTCGCCAACCGCGACCGCGCCGAGCTGCGCGCCACCAACCTGGTCTGGCCGSCGCTGCTGCGCAAGCTCGACCGCGAGCTGCCGGGCTACCGGTCTTGAGATTTTCTGGATTTCGTGTAGGGTAGGTCTCAACACCCTCTACACGTTTCGGAATGAAACGCCGCCCAATTCCGGGCGGCGTTTTTATTTGGCCCCGCCGTCATTGCGAGGAGCGAAGCGACGAAGCAATCCAGACTGTGCCCGTGGAGGGATTCTGGGTTGCTTCGCTACGCTCGCAATGACGAGGAGAGAGTCTTCGTAGGGTCGGCAAAGCGACTTGTCCGCCGTAGCTCGAAGAGCGAAGGCGGAAGCGTGCCCACCTCTTCCATCGCGATCGCGGAGAGATGGTGGGCACCGCCTTTGCCCACCCTACGGCACCGCGCCTATTTCACGTCCGCGAGCGCCGCGAGGATCCGCGCCCAGGAGCGGATACCCTTCTGGAAACTGCGGAGGTCGTATTTCTCGTTCGGCGAATGGATGTTGTCGTCGTCCAATCCGAAGCCGACCAGCAGCGAGTCGAGCCCAAGCGTCCGCTTGAAATCGGCGACGATCGGGATCGAGGCGCCCGAGCCCATCAGCACGGTCTCCTTGCCCCACTCCTCGGTCAGCGCCTTGCTGGCGGCCGCGAGCGGTTTCATGTTCCAGTCGAGCGCCACCGCGGGCGCGGCGGAGTGATCGCCGAACTCGACCTTGCAGTCGCCGGGGATACGCGCCGTCACGTAGTCGCGAAAAGCCTTGCGGATCTTCTGGGGGTCCTGCCCTTCGACCAGGCGGAACGAGACCTTGGCCGAGGCATGCGACGGGATCACCGTCTTGGAGCCTTCGCCGATATAGCCGCCCCAGATGCCGTTGACGTCGCAGGTCGGACGCGAGGAGGCCTGCTCGATCAGCAGCCGGCCCTTCTCGCCGGCGGGGATCGACAGACCGATCGGCTTGAGGAACATCTCCGGCGTGAGGTTGAGCTTCTTCCACTGCTCCAGGATATCAGGCGGCAGATCCTTCACGCCGTCATAGAAGCCGGGGATGGTGATGCGGTTGTCGTCGTCGAACAGGCCGCCCAGGATTTTCGTCAGCACCCGGATCGGGTTCATCGCGCTGCCGCCGAACACGCCGGAATGCAGATCGCGATTGGCGGCGGTGATCTTCAGCTCTTCATAGAGCAGGCCGCGCAGCGACGTCGTGATCGCGGGCGTGTTGCGGTCCCACATGCCGGTGTCGCAGACCAGCACGTAGTCCGCTTTGAATTCGTCCTTGTTGGCCTCGATGAAAGGGACAAAGTTCTTCGAGCCGACCTCCTCCTCGCCTTCGATCAGGAAGGTGATGTCGATCGGCAGCGAGCCCGTCACTTTCTTCCAGGCGCGACAGGCCTCGACGAAGGTCATGACCTGGCCCTTGTCGTCCTCGGCGCCGCGCGCGACGATGATCTTGCGGCCGTCGGCATGGTCGGTGACGACAGGCTCGAACGGCGGACGGTGCCAGAGATCGAGCGGATCGACCGGCTGCACGTCGTAATGGCCGTAGAAAATCACATGCGGCCGTCCGCCCGCCCCGGTCTTGCCGACGATGGCGGGATGGCCGGCGGTCGGGCGGACTTCAGTGGCGACACCGAGGCTCGCGATGTCCTTGGCGAGATGCTCGGCCGCAGCCTTGCAGTCGGCGGCAAAGGCCGGATCCGCAGAGATCGACTTGATCCGCAACAGCGAGAACAGACGCTCCAGGCTGTTGTCGAAATCCTTGTCAATGTGATCGAGCACCGATTGAAGCTGCGCATTGGCCATGGTCGTATTCCTGACTTGTGAGTCTCAAGAGGTACCGGGTTTTAGCGCCGCCGCCGCCTCGGAGCCAGCCGCAACCGGCGGATGCCGGATGTGCCATGCGAGGCTACCTGCAAGAATGGCGGTCGCGACAAGGTTATTGCCCCAGGCCTGGATGACATTGGGAAACCACGGCAGCGACAGCAGCATGAGGATGCCGGCAGCGCCCAGCGCGAGCCAGGTTCCCAGCCGCACGCTCGGTCGCGCGTCGAAAGCGGCGCGATGCATCAGCACCGTCATCGGGAAGAACAGCCACATGAAGTAGTATTGCCGCGCCAGCGGCGATGCCACCGTCATCAGGCAGAACAGGATGCCGAGCTCCTCCGCATCCGAGCGCGCCGTTCGCCGCGCTTGCGACGGCATCACCGCGAGGAAGCCGAGCCCGAGCAACGCCGACAACGCCAGCACGATCAAGTTCGCCGTCTTGTAGTCGACGTCGATGACATTCATCGTGCGCGGTGACTTGCTGGGATCTTCCTGATTGTAGTTGATCGGCCGGACCAGACGGTGCGTGACGGCAATGAGGGACTGGTTGACCCACGACCAGTTCTGCTCGTCGCGCTGGCCAAAGCCCTTTTCCGAGCTCGTGCCGACCATGCCCTRGTACCAGGTCTTGAGCTCGGCCGCGTTGCGCTCGAAGCCGCGGATCGGTGCCGGCACGACATAAAGAAGGATGCCGGTGAAAGCGACCGTCGCGACGGTGGCCGCCCACTTCCTGCGCCAGATCAGATAGGGCAGCACCGCGATCGGAAACACCTTGATGGCGGTAGCGAGCGCGAACAGGAAGCCCGCGAGCCAGGACCGCTGACGCTGCAACAACCAGARGCCCCACAGCATCATCGCCAGCAGGACGAGGTTCGGCTGGCCGAGGTCGAACATGTCGAACACGAAGGTCACGGTGACGATGGCCGGCAGCGCTTCGAGCCACGGGCCGGGCCTGCGGCCCGATCCCGTCATGGCATTGGAGAAGTTGCCCGTGTACCACCATGCCACCACGTTCAGGATCGACAGCACGACATAGAGCGGGATCTTGCCGAACCAGCTCGGGATCGCCAGCAGGATCGCCGGCAGCGGTGGATAAATGAATTCGAAATACTCGCCGATCTCGTCGGGATAGAGCGATCCACCGTGCAGCACCTGCTGCCCGGCCCAGTACCACAGCCCATAATCCTTGGTCTTGCCGTGGCCGAAGATCTCGGGAACGASCACGTCGGCGGTCAGGAGGACGCAGCAGAACAGGAAGAGCAGATCGAGCGGCGCGCGCAGCGACAAGGCTCTGTGCGGGCCGAGTTTGTCTGATAGATTCGGTGATGTCACATTATGTCCCGTCGGAAACAAATAGCACGTAGCAGACCGACGGACGCTTGGAGAACCCCCCTCACCTGAATTTATGGTGTTCGGCCTCGCCCGGCGTGCGGGGCAATCGCATCCAAATACTCGCGAGATTTCGTCATGCCCGGGCTTGACGCAGTGGAGGCTTTAGTGCCTCAAATCCGGCTTCCCTGCCTACCTTCGCAGCAGCCCGCCGAGCGCGCCTCGCACCAGGGTGCGGCCGATCGAGCCACCGAGCTGGCCGGCGACCGACTTGCCGAGATTGGCCGCCATCCCCCCGATCACCTGGTTGGTGACCGATCGCGTCACGTCGCGCGCAATGACCTGGCCCGCCGACAGGCGGCCGCGCTTGACGTTGGTGCCGAAGATGGTGCCGACCATCGAGCCGATCTGGCCGAGGATGCCGCCGCCACCTCCGTCGGCCGCACCGGCATCGGCAGTCGCAGCCGTGCCGGCAATCCGCTTCTGGATCATCTCGTAGGCGGATTCGGCATCGACAGCGGTGTCGTATTTGCCCTTCACCGGGCTCGCATCCATGATCGCCTTGCGCTCTTCCGGCGTGATCGATCCGATGCGGGCCGATGGCGGCCGGATCATGACACGCTCGACCATCGTCGGCGTGCCGTTGCCTTCGAGGAAGGACACCAGCGCCTCGCCCTTGCCGAGCTCCATGATCACCTTGGCGGTGTCGAGCTTCGGGTTGGGCCGGAAGGTCTGGGCCGCGGCGGCGACCGCCTTCTGGTCGCGCGGGGTGAAGGCACGCAGCGCATGCTGGACACGGTTGCCCAATTGCCCGAGCACACGGTCGGGCACGTCGACGGGGTTTTGCGTCACGAAATAGACGCCGACGCCCTTGGATCGGATCAAACGCACCACCTGCTCGATCTTGTCCATCAGCGCCTTCGGCGCGTCGTTGAACAACAGATGTGCCTCGTCGAAGAAGAACACCAGCTTCGGCTTCGGCAGGTCGCCGGCCTCGGGCAGCTCCTCGAACAATTCTGACAGCATCCACAGCAGGAATGTCGCGTAAAGCCGTGGACTCTGCAGCAGCTTGTCGGCAACAAGGATGTTGACCATGCCGCGGCCGTCGCGGTCGGTCTTCAGGAAGTCCTTCAGCGTCAGCGCCGGCTCGCCGAAGAATTTGGTGCCGCCCTGGTTTTCCAGCACCAGAAGCTGGCGCTGGATGGTGCCGACGGTGGCCTTGGTGACGTTGCCAAAACCCTGAGCCTCCTTCTTGATGTCGGCAAGCGGGCCTTCCTCGGCGTCCGCCCCCTTCTTGCCGGCATCCGGCACGATGGCATCGAGCAGCGCGCGCAGATCCTTCATGTCGATGAGGGTCAGCCCGTTGTCGTCGGCGACGCGGAAGGCGACGTTGAGCACGCCTTCCTGCACGTCGTTCAGGTCGAGCATGCGCGCAAGCAGAAGCGGCCCCATCTCCGTGACGGTCGCCCGCACCGGATGGCCCTGTTCGCCGAACACGTCCCAGAACACTGTCGAGAACTGGTCGGGCTGGAACGTCAGCCCCATCTCGGTGGCACGCTTGACAATGAAATCCCTGGCCTCGCCGACCTCGGAGATGCCGGAGAGGTCGCCTTTGATGTCGGATGCGAAGACCGGAACGCCGGCGCGCGCAAATCCTTCCGCCATGACTTGCAGCGATACCGTCTTACCGGTCCCGGTTGCACCCGTGACGAGGCCGTGGCGATTGGCAAGCGCCAGCGTCAGCCATGCCTGCTCGTCTCCCTTGCCGACGAAGATCTTGTCGTCGGTGTCGCCGAGCTTGCTG
The DNA here is from genome assembly GCF_052114925.1 of Bradyrhizobium sp. 2TAF36. Lineage (NCBI taxonomy): Bacteria > Pseudomonadati > Pseudomonadota > Alphaproteobacteria > Hyphomicrobiales > Nitrobacteraceae > Bradyrhizobium > Bradyrhizobium sp. 2TAF36. Next base: position 69,257 of record NZ_JBFRFR010000026.1, read on the forward strand.
TCCTGTGCGGTCATGCTTCTCTCTGATCTCTCTGCCGTGTTTCGCCTATTGAAACTCGAATGCACCTGCTCCGTAGTTTAACGCATGTCGCGTGCGGATTAAAACCGTTCAACGCGCCCCGAGCATGCGACATTGTCGGAAACATACCGCCGACATCAGCCGAAAGTAGGAATGACGCGTTCGCACCGCGGCAATTTTTCGCTGAATCCATCTCCGCTCTTGCATCGTTGCAACACTTTTCGCGCCTTCGAGAGTGAATCGGAACCTTGCGTACGTTCATCGCTTGTATTTCACATCGCTCCGGATCAAGATCATTTCGGAAGCAATACTCGGGCATGCAAACCGGCTGAGGGGCGGGCCTTATGGACGAGCTGATCGGGCGGCTGGCGTCGAACGCCAGCATAGATGGTGCTGTGGCTGAAAAGACCGTCGGCATTATCCTGGGCTTCCTCCGCAGCGAAGGTCCTTCCGAGAACGTCGAAGCGCTGATCGATCAGATTCCCGGTGCAGAAGCGGCGATAGAAGCGTCCAGGAGCGGCGGCGGACTGTCGCGGCTGATGGGCGGCGGCCTGATGGCCGTCGGCACGCGCCTGATGGGCCTGGGACTTGGCATGTCCGAGATTCAGAACGTTGCCCGTGAACTTTTCCGCTACGGCCGAGACAAAATCGGAGCGGATCAGATGGGCAAGATCATCGCGGGGACGCCGGGCCTCAGCCAGTTCGCCTGAGCGACGCTTTTCATATCGAGTATCATGACATATCCGATCTCCGAGATTGAGGGCCTGCCAGCCTTTGCCGCCAACAAATTGAAGGCGCAAGGAATCCGCACGACCGACGCGCTGCTCGAGGCGGCCTCGACCGTGAAGGGTCGCAAGGCGCTCGCCGCCAAGACCGGCATCAGCGAGCAGCAGTTGCTGGAATGGGCCAACGTCTCCGACTACATGCGCATTCCCGGGATGGGCCGGGCCAAGGTCGGCCTCGTCCGCGCCGCCGGCGTCACCACCGTGCGCGAGCTCGCCTATCGGAATCCGGCACGGCTGGCCCAGAGCATGCGGGAAGCCAACGTGAAGAAGAAGCTCGTCCGCATCCTGCCCTCGGAAAAATCGGTCGGCGACATCATCGCCAAGGCGAAGAAGCTGCCGCCGAAGATTACGTATTAGGGCATCTCCCTCGGCATACGACCTGCCGCGTTAGCTMTCGGTGTCATACCCCGCGAAGGCGGGGTATCCAGTACGCAGCGGCTCCTCCATATCACCGCACGGCCTCGGAATACTGGATTGCCCGCTTTCGCGGGCGATGACAGCGGAGGCGATCGATGCTCCGCGAACACATCGACATTCGCCCCCAATCCCACCTTGAATCCCCCCTCCCCGACCGCTAAAGCGGGCCGCATGAATGCCTCGCCCTCCCCATCCGTCCCGCCGGCCGGCTCGGCCGGGCCCGACGTGCTGCGGACGCTGCTGGAGCGGCCGATTCCGGCAGTGATGGGCGTGCTCAACGTCACCCCGGATTCCTTCTCCGATGGCGGTGAGTTCATCGCGCCCGAGCTGGCGCTTGCGCGGGTGCGGGCGATGATCGAGGCCGGCGTCGACATCATCGACATCGGTGCCGAGTCCACCCGGCCCTACACGGGCGCCCGGCCGGTGACGGCGGCGGACGAGCTGGCCCGGCTGAAGCCGGTGCTGTCAGGCGTGGTGGCGTTGGGCGTTCCCGTGTCGATCGACAGCATGAAGGCTGAGGTGGTGGCCTTTGCGCTCGACCAGGGCGCTGCGATCGCCAACGACGTCTGGGGCCTGCAGCGCGACACTGGCATGGCACAGCTTATCGCCGCGCGCGGCGTCCCCGTCATCGTCATGCACAACCGCGAGGCCGTCGATTCCGCCATCGACATCGTCGCGGACATGAAAGCGTTCTTCCTGCGCTCGCTCGATATCGCCGCCAAGGCCGGCATCGCGCGCGACAAGATTGTGCTCGATCCCGGCATCGGCTTCGGCAAGACGGCCGAGCAGAGCATGACCGCGCTGGCGCGGCTGCGCGAATTCGACACGTTCGGCCTGCCGATCCTGGTCGGCGCTTCGCGCAAGCGCTTCATCGCCTCGGTGTCGCCCTCGGAGCCGAAGGAACGGCTCGCCGGCTCGATCGCCGCGCATCTGATCGCCGCACAGCGCGGCGCCAAGATCATCCGCACCCATGACGTCGCCGAGACCTTGCAGGCCCTGCGGGTCGCGAATGCAATCGAGAGCAAGCAATGACCGATACGATCTTCGTCACCGGCCTGTCGATCCACGCCCGCCACGGCGTGATGGATCACGAGACCGAAGTCGGCCAGCGCTTCGTCATCGATCTCGAGCTCTATACCGATTTGTCGGAGCCGTCGCGTAGCGACCGGCTCGCCGACACCGTGTCCTACGCCGAAGTCGTGGCGACCACGACGGCGGCGTTCAAGAATACAAATTACAAGCTGCTGGAGCGAGCGGCCGGCGCGGTCGCCGATGCCATCCTGTCGCACTTCCCGCGCATCCGCGCCGTGAAGATCACCGTGCACAAGCCGCATGCGCCGATCGCCGCAATCTTCGACGACGTCGGCATCATGCTGACGCGCTCGCGGCATCCGTAAGATGGCGAGCGTGCTGATCGCACTCGGCGGCAATGTCGGCGATGTCCGCGCGACGTTCCGGAAGGCGATCTCGCACATCTGCGGCATGGYGCAAGCTGCGCTGATCGCGCGCTCCTCGGACTATGCGACGCCGCCCTGGGGTGACGAGGACCAGGATCCCTTCATCAATGCCTGCGTCGAGATCGAAACCAGCCTCGATCCGCATGCGCTCTTGTTCGTGATGCATAAGGTCGAGCAGAAATTCGGCCGCACACGGAACAAGGAGAGGCAATGGGGCCCGCGCACGCTCGATCTCGACATGATCGCCTATGACGATGTCAGCTTGCAGAAACCCGACCTGACCTTGCCGCATCCGCGCTTGTTCGAGCGCGCCTTCGTGCTGGTGCCGCTGGCCGAAATCGCGCCCGACCGCGTGATCTCAGGCATTCGTGTGCGTGACGGGCTTGCCAGCGCCTCGACGCAAGGCATTGAGCGGCTTCCGGATACCGGTTAACCAAAAACAACCGTTTGCAGCGACGGCCGGCCGTGGCAATTTCGCCCGCGAACAACAAGATTTTTGGGAGCCCTTGGCCGTATGACCTCCGTGACTGACGACCTGCCGCTGGCGGCGGATTTCCCCAAGGCCACGGTCAACGACTGGCGCAAGCTGGTCGACGGCGTGCTGAAGGGCGCGCCGTTCGAGAAGCTGGTCGGCAAGACTTATGACGGCCTCAAGATCGACCCTCTCTATCCGCGCGCCCGGGGCGTTGCGCCCGTGGTGGGACGGCCTGCCGCCGCGCCGTGGCAGATCATGCAGCGGATCGACCATCCCGATGCGGCGCTCGCGAATGCGCAGGCGCTGACCGATCTCGAAAATGGCGCGACGGGGCTCGCGCTGGTGTTCGCCGGCGGCAGTGGCGCTCACGGGTTCGGGCTGGAACCTTCGGCCGATGCGGTCGCCAAGGTTTTCAAGGATATTCATCTCGATGCCGGCATCGGCATCGAGCTCCAGATCGGTCCGCAATCGCGGATGGCGGCGATCCATGTCGCGGAATATGTGAAGAGCAACGGCCTCGATCCCGCCGCCTGCAACATCCGCTTCGGGCTCGATCCGCTTGCGGCCGGCGCGGTGTGGGGTCACAGCCCCTACACATGGGACGAGATCGTTCCGGCCGTCACTGGCGCCATCAAGGGGCTCGCCGCGCTCGGCTTCAAGGGACCGTTCGCGTCCGCCGACGGGCGCGTGATCCACGATGCCGGCGGCTCCGAGGTGCAGGAGCTCGCGTTCGTGCTGGCCTGCGGCGTCGCCTATCTGCGCGCGATCGAGGGCGCCGGCGTTCCACTGGAGCAGGCGCAGGACATGATCTATGCGCGGCTCTCTGCGGATGCCGACCAGTTTTTGACCATGGCAAAATTCCGCGCACTGCGGCTGCTGTGGGCGCGCATCGAGACGGCGTGCGGGCTGACGCCGAAGCCGCTGTTCATTGCCGCCGATACGGCCTGGCGCATGCTGACCCAGCGTGACCCTTACGTGAACATGCTGCGCGCGACCATCGCGACATTCGCGGCCGGGCTCGCCGGCGCCAATGCGATCACCGTGCTGCCGCATACGCTGGCGCTCGGGCTACCTGATCCATTCGCGCGGCGCGTGGCGCGCAATACGCAAGCCCTGCTTCTGGAAGAAAGCAACCTCGCCAAGGTCAGCGATCCCGCCGCCGGCGCGGGCGGCATCGAGACATTGACGGCGCAGCTTTGCGACGCCGCCTGGGCGCTGTTCCAGGACAGCGAGAAAGCCGGCGGCGCCTTCGCCGCGCTTCAGCAAGGCCTGTTCCAAAGCAAGGTCGCGGCCGCGCGAAAGGCCCGCGACGCCAACATCGCAAAGCGCCGCGACGTGCTGACAGGCGCCAGCGAGTTTCCCAACCTGCATGAGCGCGAGACGGCGGTGCTGACGGCGACGCCGGTCAAGCTCGCTCCCTACGGCGAGCAGAAATACAAGTTCGATGCGCTGCCGCCGATCCGGCTGGCGGAACCGTTCGAGGCGTTGCGCGACAAATCCGATGCGGCGCTGAAGGCGCGCGGTGCGCGGCCAAAGGTGTTTCTGGCCAATCTCGGCACGCCCGCCGATTTCACGGCGCGGGCGACCTTTGCCAAGAGCTTGTTCGAGGCCGGCGGCATCCAGGCCGTCGACAGCGAGGGCTTTGCCGATCCGGCCAAATTGGCCGCCGCATTCAAGGCCTCCGGCGCCGAGCTCGCCTGTCTTTGTTCCAGCGACAAGGTCTATCCGGAACACGCCGACGCCGCGGCGAAGGCCCTRCAAACGGCGGGCGCGCGACATATCTATCTGGCAGGCCGTCCGACCGATGCCGAGGCGGCACTCCGTGCGGCCGGCGTCACGGGTTTTGTCTTCGCCGGAGGCGATGCGCTTGCGACACTGCAAGACGCCTACCGACGGATGGAGCAGGCATGAGCGAGGCGGGCAAACCAGTTTTCACCGGCGGTTGCCAATGCGGCGCGGTGCGCTTTGCGATTTCGGCAACCCCCAACAGGGTTTCGATCTGCCATTGCCGTATGTGCCAGAAGGCGAGCGGCGCGCCGTTCGCGTCCTTCGCCGACATCAACCGGACGGACTTCGCCTGGAGCAAGGGGCAGCCGGCGTTCTTCCGCTCCTCCTCGATCGCTGATCGCGGCTATTGCGCCGCCTGCGGCACGCCGCTGAGCTTTGGCCGCATCGACGGCGACCGGATCGAGATCATGACCGGCGCCTTTGACCGCCCCGACCAGCTGGTGCCGACGCGCCAATACGGATCCGAATCCCGGCTCGGCTGGGTGGTCGGAATCTCCAATTTGCCGAGCCAGACCACGCAACAGAATTACGGACCGGAGAAGATGGCGACCATCGTCAGCCATCAGCATCCGGATCATGATTGAGCGTCTAATGATATGGTTGAAACCATGAGCCGCATTCCTGATTTCGCCGACGTCGCCTTCGAGCGCATCGCTACCGCCGCGCCGTCAGGCAGCGCCGAGCCGTGGCTGACGCCCGAGGGCATTCTGGTGAAGCCCGCCTATGGCGAGGCCGATCTCGCCGGGCTCGATTTCCTCGAGACCTATCCGGGCATCGCGCCGTACCTGCGCGGCCCCTACCCGACCATGTATGTCAATCAGCCCTGGACCGTCCGGCAATATGCCGGCTTCTCCACGGCGGAGGATTCCAACGCATTCTACCGCCGCAACCTCGCGGCCGGACAGAAGGGCCTCTCGGTCGCCTTCGACCTCGCCACCCATCGCGGCTATGACAGCGACCATCCGCGCGTCGGCGGCGACGTCGGCATGGCCGGTGTTGCCATCGATTCCATCTACGACATGCGCACGCTGTTCGCAGGCATTCCGCTCGACCAGATGAGCGTGTCGATGACCATGAACGGCGCGGTGCTGCCGATCCTCGCGCTCTATGTCGCCGCCGCCGGCGAACAGGGCGTGCCGCCGGAAAAGCTCTCGGGCACCATTCAGAACGACATTCTGAAAGAGTTCATGGTGCGCAACACCTATATCTATCCGCCCGCGCCCTCGATGCGGATCATTTCGGACATCTTCGCCTATACCTCCACGAAGATGCCGAAATACAATTCGATCTCGATCTCCGGCTATCACATGCAGGAGGCCGGCGCGACGCAGGACCTCGAGCTCGCCTATACGCTCGCCGACGGCGTCGAATATCTGCGCGCCGGTCTTGCCGCGGGCCTCGACGTCGACCGCTTCGCGCCGCGCCTGTCGTTCTTCTGGGCGATCGGCATGAACTTCTTCATGGAAGTCGCCAAGATGCGCGCCGCGCGCCTGCTCTGGGCGAAGCTGCTGAAGCCCTTTAACCCGAAAGACCCGCGCTCGCTGTCGCTGCGCACGCATTGCCAGACTTCGGGCTGGTCTTTGACCGCACAGGACGTGTTCAACAATGTGATGCGCACGACGGTGGAGGCGATGGCGGCCACCCAGGGCCACACCCAGTCGCTGCACACCAACGCGCTCGACGAGGCCTTAGCGCTGCCGACCGACTTCTCGGCCCGCATCGCCCGCAACACCCAGCTGTTCCTGCAGCAGGAGAGCGGCACCACCCGCATCATCGATCCCTGGGGCGGCTCGTATTATGTCGAGCGGCTGACGCGCGACCTCGCGGCGAAGGCCTGGAGCCACATCCAGGAGGTCGAGGAGCTCGGCGGCATGGCCAAGGCGATCGAGGCCGGCGTGCCCAAGCTGCGCATCGAGGAGGCCTCGGCCAAGACGCAAGCCCGGATCGATGCCGGCAAGCAGGCGGTGATCGGCGTCAACAAGTACAAGCCGACGGATGAGGCTCCCATCGACATCCTCAAGGTCGACAACACCAATGTCCGCCGCCTCCAGATCGACAAGCTGACGCGGCTGAAATCCGAGCGCAACCAGACCGACGTCGACGCGGCGCTTGCCGCGCTGACGCGCTCGGCCGGCGAAGGCAACGGCAATCTGCTCGCGCTCGCGATCGACGCAGCACGGGCGAAGGCGACCGTCGGCGAAATCTCGGACGCGATGGAAAAGGTGTTCGGCCGGCACCGCGCCGAGATCAGGTCCATCACCGGCGTCTACAAGCGGGAGGCGTCCAGCATGGGTAACCAGGTCGAGAAGGTTCAGGCGCTGATCGACGCCTTCGAGGAGGCGGAAGGCCGCCGGCCGCGCATCCTGGTCGCCAAGATCGGCCAGGATGGCCACGACCGCGGCCAGAAGGTGATTGCCTCGGCCTTCGCCGACATCGGCTTCGACGTCGACATCGGGCCGCTGTTTGCAACTGCCGATGAAGCTGCGCGGCAGGCGGTCGAGAACGACGTGCACATCCTCGGCGTCTCCTCGCTCGCCGCCGCCCATCTCACCGCAGTGCCTGAACTCAAGGCCGCGCTGAAGAAACAGGGCCGCGACGACATCATGATCATCATCGGCGGCGTGGTGCCGCCGCAGGATTACGACGCGCTCTATGCGGCCGGCGCCGAAGCCATCTTCCCGCCGGGCACGGTGATCGCGGAAGCCGCCGAGGAGCTGATCCGCAAGCTGAATGCCCGGCTCGGGCATAGCGAGGCGGCGGAGTAGATGGTACGCTGGCCGTATCACCGGCCGGATTGTCTCCATGACACGTGATGAGGTCATCGCTGCGATACGCCAGAACGCTGATGCCATCAAAGCCAAGGGCGTCTCGAAGCTCGCCATCCTCGGCACGCGGGACGGCGACGATTATCACCCGCACAGCGACATCGATGTCCTGGTCGAGGTCGAACCGGAGGCCTCTTTCTCGCTGCTCAACCTGATCGACGTCGAGCAGATCATCGAGGATGCGACCGGCTTGCAGGCGCAGGCGACTGTCCGGCGCTCCGCCTCCCCCCACTCTGCGCAGCAGATCGCAGACCACATCCTCGAAATATTCTGACGCTCACGTAAGGAGCACTCCCATTGAAGTTCATGATCGGTTTGAGCGTCGCCATGGCGCTTAGCGCAACGTGCGTGATCTCCGCCCTCGCCGCGGACCCCAAGCCCGACGCCATCATCAAGACCAAGAGCATCGACGCCCGCGTCTTCCTCGACGACAGGATCAAGGCGGATGCGGCGCTCGCGGCGGATTGCCTGGCCGAAGGCAGGAAGTGGCTCGACAAGAACGCGGCCGAGGCCGCCGCCTCGCGCAAGGAAGATCCGCAGTTCTTCAAGGACGGCGGCTGGGATTTCGAGCGCAAATATGCGATCCGCTCCGTTGTTGCAGATCGCTATGTCAGCGTCCTGCGCAACGACTACATGGACACTCATGGCGCCCATCCCAACTCGGACGTGAACACGATCCTGTGGGACAAGAGCGAGGGCAAGCGCATCTCGATCCGCCCGTTCTTCACCGAGACCACCGACAACGGGGCAACTATGAAGGCGATGGTGAAGGCCGTGATCGCTTCGCTGAGAGTCGAGAAGAAGAAGCGCGACACCAGCGAGACCGCGACCGACGAGTGGTTCAAGAGCGTCGAGCCGAGCCTGCTCAAGATCGGCGCGGTGACGCTCGCGCCGTCAACCGAAACGGGCAAGAGTTCCGGGCTCACCTTCCACTATCCGCCTTACGCGGTCGGCCCCTACGCCGAGGGCGAATATGTCGCCTTCGTGACGTGGGAAACGCTGAAGACCTATCTCACGGCGGAAGGCATGCGTATCTTCGGCGGTGCGCGACCGAAGGGCGACGCGGCGGAGCCGCAGTGATGATGTTTTGAGCAGCGACACATTGCTCACAACGCTGTGGTAGCGCTACCTTGCAGCGGCGCCGCAAAGCCGACTAGAATGCCTTCATTGACAAGAGCGCCCGGTGTCACGGGCGCCGCTGGGAGGCATTGATGTCCAAGATTTCGCGCCGCACTTTTGCGGCCTCTTCCGCCGCGATTGCCGCATCCGCCGCATTCGGTCTCACACCCGCACGCGCACAGGCGTATCCGGCCCGGCCGGTCACCGTGATCGTGCCCTGGGGTGCCGGTGGCGGCACCGACGCGACTGCGCGCATTGTCGCAGCCCTCCTGGAAAAGGATCTCGGCCAGCCCTTCAACGTCGTCAACCGCACCGGCGGTTCAGGCGTGGTCGGCCATAGCGCGATCGCGACCGCGCAGCCGGACGGCTACACGATCGGCATGCTCACCGTCGAAATCTCGATGATGCACTGGCAGGGCCTCACCGAGCTGACGCCGAAGAGCTACACGCCGCTGGCGCTGATGAACGAGGACCCGCCCGGCATCCAGGTCTCCTCCTCCTCGCCCTACAAGACCGTCAAGGAGCTCGCCGAAGCCATCAAGGCGGCGCCTCCCGGCAAGTTCAAGGCGTCGGGCACCGGTCAGGGCGGCATCTGGCATCTCGCGCTGGTCGGCTGGATGCAGGCGATGGGCCTGCCCGCCAACCAGGTCGCCTGGGTGCCGTCGAATGGCGCTGCGCCCGCGATGCAGGATCTCGCCGCCGGCGGCCTCGACCTCACGACGTGCTCGGTGCCGGAGGCGCGCGCCATCATCGAGGCGGGCAAGGCAAGGAGCCTTGCCATCATGGCGCCGGCGCGCAACCCGATCTTCAAGGACGTGCCGACGCTGAAGGAGGCGATGGGCATCGACTACGCAACCGGCGCCTGGCGCGGCATCGGCGCACCGAAGAACCTGCCGCCGGAGATCGCAACGAAGCTCACCGCAGCGCTGAAGAAGGTCTACGACTCCGCCGAGTTCAAGGACTTCATGAGCAACCGCGGCTTCGGTACGGTGTGGGGCGATGCCGGTCAGTTCGCAAGCTTCATGGACAAGGGCGACGCCCAGATGGGCGAGGCGATGAAGGCCGCCGGCCTGAGCAAGGCGTGATCCGGACCTGCGATGCTCTGATCGCCTCCCCCCGCTTGCGGGGAGAGGCCGGAATTCGCGCGAAGCGCGGGTTTCGGGTGAGGGGGACTCTCTACGAGTCCAATTCTCACCTCCCCCGCGGAGAGCCCCCCTCACCCCAACCCTCTCCCCGCGCGCGGGGAGAGGGAGAATACCTCGCATAGGATTCTCACATGCGTCTTCCCGACTCCGTCACGGGATCGTTTCTCGTCGTGCTCGGCGCGGCGGCTGCCTATGGCGGCTGGATCCTGCCGCCGGTGCCGGGGCAGCCGGTCGGCCCCAACGTATTTCCGCTCGTGATCGGCATCGGGCTCGCGCTGTGCGGGCTCGCGATCGTGTTCGGCATCGGCCATTCCTTCGAGGAGGAGGAAGAGCTGGTCCCGCTCGAGGACGGCCAGGTGGCGGCCGCACCGCCGCCGCAGGGCAAGCTCTACGGCCTGCGCGCCCTGCTGCCGCCGGCGCTGCTGCTGTTCTACGTCGCCGCCGCCGACCGGCTCGGCTTCATCATCACCGCGGCGATCATGGTCTACGTCACCTCGACCGCGCTCGGGGCGAAGTGGAAGCTGGCACTGCCGCTCGCGGCGCTGTCGCCGTTCGCCATCCACCTCATCTTCGGCAAGCTGCTGCGCGTGCCGCTCCCCGCTGGCCTGTTGCCGACGCCCTGGTGATCCCATGCTCAAGACCCTCATTGAAGCATTCGCGCTGATCTCCACCTGGGAGGTCATCATCGCGATGTTCGCAGCCTCCGTGTACGGCCTCGTCATCGGTTCGCTGCCGGGCCTGTCGGCGACGATGGCGACCGCCCTGCTCGTCCCCGTCACCTTCTACCTCTCGCCGATCGCGGCGATCGCAACCATTGTCGCAGCCTCCTCGATGGCGATCTTCTCGGGCGACATCCCCGGCGCGCTGCTGCGCATTCCCGGCACCCCCGCCTCGGCAGCCTATGCCGACGAGGCCTACGCCATGACGCGCAAGGGCCAGGCTGAGCTGGCGCTGGGGGCCGGCGTCTGGTTCTCCGCCGTCGGCGGCATTGCCGGTGTGCTGTCGCTGATGATCCTGGCGCCGCCGCTCGCCGAGATCGCGCTCTCGTTCTCGACCTTCGAATATTTCTGGCTGGCGCTGCTCGGCCTGATGTGCGCCACTTTGGTTGCGCGCTCCTCGCCGGTGAAGGCGATCGCGGGCATGTTCCTCGGCTTGCTGGTGTCCTGCATCGGTATCGAGAATCCGGGCGGCGTGCCGCGCTTCACCTTCGGCATCACCGATTTGTTCGGCGGCATCGAGCCGATCCCGGCGCTGGTCGGCGTGTTCGCGGTGGCGCAGGTGATGCGCGCGATGCTGACGCCCGAGCCGCCGCCGCTGCCGCGGCGAAAATTCGGAAGCATCATGGCCGGCCAGTGGAAGCTGACCAAGAAATATCACTGGCAGATGACGCGTGGAAACATCATCGGCATCATCATCGGCGTGCTGCCCGGCGCCGGCGCCGACATGGCCGCCTGGGTCTCCTATGCGATGTCGAAACGCTTCTCCAAGGAGCCGGAGAAATTCGGCACCGGCCACGTCGAGGGCCTGGTCGAGGCCGGCGCGAGCAACAATGCCAGCATCGCCTCGGGCTGGGTGCCCTCGCTGCTGTTCGGCATCCCCGGCGACACCATCGCCGCGATCGCGATCGGCGTGCTCTACATGAAGGGCCTCAATCCCGGCCCGACGCTGTTCACCGAGAAGGCGTCGAGCATGTACGCGATCTATCTGATGTTCATCATCGCGAACATCCTGATGATCCCGCTCGGCATCGCCATGATCCGGATCGCCGCCTACATCCTGCTGGCACCGCGCTCCGCCATCATGCCGATCATCATGCTGTGCTGTGCGGTCGGCTCATTCGCGATCGGCAACAACATGTTCGGCGTCGTCACCGTCGCCGCCTTCGGCATCATCGGCTATGTCATGGAGGCGAACGGCTATCCGGTGGCCGCGATGGTGCTCGGCATCGTCATGGGCACCATGGTCGAGCAGGCTTTCGTGACCTCGCTGATCAAGTCGGACGGCAGCATCCTGCCGTTCTTCGAGCGGCCCGTCGCGGCGATCCTCGCCGCCATGGCGATCGGCGCGCTGCTCTGGCCGGTGCTGGTGTGGGTCTGGCGCAAGGTGAAGCCGGTGCAGACAGCGGCGGCAACGACTCGGTGATATCGGGCGAGCGGCCCTCGCCTGCCCCGCCGGGGCGTTGTAAAGCAGGGCATGACTGAGAAGAAGGCCTCGCTGGACATCAAAACCCTCGCCCGCGACTTGCGCTCCGGCAGTCGCGCAGCCCTCGCCCGCGCGATCACGCTGGTGGAAAGCCGGCGCGGCGACCATCAGGCGCTGGCGCGCGAGCTGGTGCAGATGCTGCTGCCCGACACCGGCAAGGCGGTTCGCGTCGGCATCACCGGCTCGCCCGGCGTCGGCAAGTCCACCACCATCGACGTGCTCGGGACGTATCTCATCGAGCAGGGAAACAAGGTCGCGGTACTCGCGGTCGATCCGTCCTCGGCGCGCAGCGGCGGCTCGATCCTCGGCGACAAGACGCGGATGGCGCGGCTGTCGGCCTCCAATGACGCCTTCATCCGTCCCTCGCCATCGTCAGGCACGCTCGGCGGCGTCGCCGCCAAGACGCGCGAGGCCATGCTGTTGTGCGAGGCCGCCGGCTTCGACGTCGTGCTGGTCGAGACCGTCGGCATCGGCCAGTCCGAGACCGCAGTTTGTGACATGACCGACTTCTTCCTCGCGCTGATGCTGCCGGGCGGCGGCGACGAGCTGCAAGGCATTAAGAAGGGCCTGGTCGAGCTCGCCGACATGATCGCGATCAACAAGGCCGACGGCGACAATCTCAAGCGCGCCAACATCACCGCCGCCGACTATCGCGGYGCGCTGCATATTTTGGCGCCGCGATCCGAGCATTGGCACCCGCCGGTCGAGACCTATTCGGCGCTGACCGGCGACGGGATCGCAAAACTCTGGCAGAAGGTTCTGGATCACCGCAAGGCGATGAACGCGTCCGGTGATTTCGCCGCACGGCGGCGCGAGCAGCAGGTGAAATGGATGTGGTCGATGCTGGAGCAGCGCATGCTGGCGCGGCTGCGCAGCGAGGCGTCGGTGCGGACCAAGGTCAGGAAGATCGAGGCTGAGGTGGCCGAAGGCCATCTCACGCCGGCACTCGCCGCCGAGCAGATTCTGGAGTTGCTGCAATGAGCGAAAAGCTCCGCATTCTCCTCACCGGCTTCGGACCGTTTCCCGGCGCGCCCTATAACCCGACCCAGCCACTGGTGGCGCGGCTGGCGCAATTGCGCCGTCCGGCGCTCGACGATGTCGCGCTCGCGAGCCACATCTTCCCGGTCACCTATGCCGCGGTCGACCGGCAATTGCCTGATGTGCTCGCGAAGGAACAGCCCGACGCGCTGCTGATGTTCGGCCTCGCCTCGCGTACGCCTTACCTCCGCATCGAGACCCGCGCACGCAATGCCGTCACCATGCTCTGGCCCGATGCCGCCAACACCCGCTCCAGCAAGCGCGGGATCGCCGGCCATGCGGACGCGATGACGTTCGGTCCGCACACGGCAAGACTGCTGCGCGCCGCGCGCCTCACCGGCATCGACGCGCGCGCCTCGCGCGATGCCGGCGCCTATCTCTGCAACTATCTCAGCTGGCGCGCGATCGAGAATGTGAGGGCGGGCGGACCGCAGCTTGCGGCGTTCATCCACATTCCCCTGCTCGCCCGCAGCGGCGCGGTGCGGCGCAAGGGCGCAGCCCGGATTACGCTGGAGGAGCTGGTGGACGCGGGGGAAGCGATGCTGATGGAGCTGGTGGGGCTGGCAAGGAAGCAGCGGAACACTCAGATTTCGTAGGGTGGCAAAGGCGCGTCGCGCCGTGCCCACCATACATCCGCATTCGTGTAACAATGGTGGGCACGCTTCCGCCTTCGCTCTTCGAGCTACGGCGGACAAGTCGCTTTGCCCACCCTACGGCACCGTCTTTGCGGTAAACATTTAACCCTACCGCGAACAATCCTCACCGCCCCAGCCACCCTGCGCTACCTAGTCGGTCGCGGACCTCCCGCGTCCGCCGAAGGATGCGTCATGGACCTCAATCGCCGTCATCTCATCGGAGCTTCGACCGCAGGCATCGCGGGCGCCCTCGCCATGCCGGCCGACGCCGCGCGCGCGGCGCCGCTGACGTCCCTGCTCGGCCGCGATGCCACGCAATACGGCGTGCGGCCCGGCAGCAGCGAGGACCAGACCCGCGTGCTCCAGCGCGCCATCGACGACGCTGCGCGGGCACAGATGCCGCTGGCGCTGCCACCCGGCATCTACCGCAGCGGATTGCTGCGGTTGCCGAATGGCGCCCAGCTGATCGGCGTGCGCGGCGCGACAAAAATCATCTTCACCGGCGGGGCCGCAGCGATCCAGAGCGACGGGTCGGACTCGATCGGCCTGACCGGCCTCATCTTCGACGGCGGCGGCATCCCGCTGCCGACGCGGCGCGGACTGATCCATGTCCTCGGCGGGCGTGACGTCCGCATCACCGATTGCGAGATCACCGGCTCCGGCGGCAGCGGCATCTGGCTCGAGCAGGTGTCCGGCGACATCTCGGGCAACATCTTCACCAACATCGCGGTGACGGCAGTCGTCTCGTTCGACGCCAAGGGCCTCAGCGTGTCCCGCAACACCATCATCGGCACCAACGACAACGGCATCGAGATCCTGCGCACCGCAATCGGCGACGACGGCACGCTGGTCACTGACAACCGCATCGAGGACATCAAGGCCGGCCCCGGCGGCTCGGGCCAGTACGGCAACGCCATCAACGCGTTTCGCGCCGGCAACGTGATCGTGCGCGGCAATCGCATCAGGAACTGCGATTACTCGGCGGTGCGCGGCAATTCGGCGTCGAACATCCACATATCAGGCAACAGCGTCAGCGACGTGCGCGAGGTCGCGCTCTATTCGGAGTTCGCGTTCGAGGCCGCGATGATCGCCAACAACACGGTCGATGGTGCCGCCGTCGGCGTCTCGGTCTGCAATTTCAACGAAGGCGGCCGCATCGCGGTGGTCCAGGGCAACATCATCCGCAATCTGATCCCGAAGCGGCCGATCGGCACCGCCCCCGACGACGATGCCGGTGTGGGCATCTACATCGAGGCTGACAGCTCCGTGACCGGCAATGTGATCGAGAACGCGCCGTCCTATGGCATCGTCGCCGGCTGGGGCAAATATCTGCGCGACGTCGCGATCACGGGCAATGTGATCCGCAAGGCGCTGGCCGGCGTCGGCGTCTCCGTGGTGTCCGGCGCAGGCACCGCGCTCGTCAACAACAACATGATCTCGGAAACCCCGCGCGGCGCCGTGGTTGGGCTCGATCACGCCCGTGCAGTGACGTCGGATCTGTCGGCCGACGGCGCACAGCGCTTTGCGCAGCTGGTGGTCGGCGGCAATGCGGTGCGGCGGTAGCTGCCGCCCTCATCCCGGAGCCCAAACGCTAGAACGCGTTCCTCAGCAGCGGGTACTTCGCTTGCAGGCCGTCGAGGCTGAAGGTGAATTCGACGACGCGCTCGGGAGCGGCGACAATTTCGGCGGCGGGCGGGGCGAACTGCGGCAGAAGCGTTGCCATTACAGCAGGTGTGGCGGGCGGCGCCTTCACGGCAGGTGCGGCGAACGCCGCCTTCACGGCAGGCGTGGTGAACGCCGCCATTGCGGCAGGCGCGGCAACCGGCGACCTCACGGCGGGTGCGGTGAGCGGCGCCCGCGCAGCGGGAGCCTTGAGCGGCGCGACAGCGGCGGGCGCAGTGAACAATGCCACCGTAGCAGGCGTCGCTCGCGGCGCGAGCGGGGCTTCGGTGATTTCGGCAAGGACCTCCGGCTTGGGCGCGAGCCTGACCGGGACGGCGGTCTCCGCGGCGATGTGGACGGCCTTCGGCTGCACGGTCTGGGCCTGCTGGTCGCGCGGAAACACGCGGGGCATGGTCGCCGGCGACCAGCCGAATACGGGCGAGACACTCGCGGCCGCCGCGGCCACGTCACTACCGGTCGCGAGCGCGCGCCAGGTCTGGACGGCGCGCTTGGCTTCCTGGATGTTTTCGAGGAATGCGAGCTCGGAGTGATAGCGGCGCCAGCGTCCGGTCTCGAACATTTCGGAGAGATGTTCCAGCCGCTGCTCGGCGAGAGCGCACCAGCGTGCCGCAATGTCGCGGCCACGCGCCACGTCGCGAACAGCCTCTTGGCGATGTGTCATAAACCAGCCCGTTGGGAGAAAAATACGGACGCGACGCAACGCACACGAATCAATTTAGACGCGACATGAATATTTTGTGGAAAAGTTTTGACTTGTCCAGCAACGACACGCCGGTCGTCGTCAATCACCGTAGTCGTGCGGACAATTGCTGTGTTTTCGAGTCAAGCTTCGCACAAGCATAACCGGCCTGCGGGGCGACTCCCGGACGCCGACAAGGGGCGCCGCCACGTTCGCTCAACCAGAAGCTGATCGTGCCGAGCGATTCAAGAAATCAGACGCCTGAAAAGAAAAGACCCGTCCGGGGGGACAACCGGACGGGTCGAGCCATATGGGCGCTTGGGGTGGATGGGCGCTCGCGCCTGATATGACTTATGGGGAGGGATGACCGCTCCCACATAATTTGGTCGTGGCAGCCGGCTGAACGTTCAATGCGGCGTTCGATTTCTTGGCCCTCGCACGGCGCGCAAAGTTGTCGCAGCCGCTATCGCGTCGCCGGCCTATCCGCCTGAGAAATCGTGGATTTATCGTCTGCGCTCGACAGCGAAGGTTGTTCGATCGCGCGGATGCCAGGCTCGTCGCGACGCTTCTCGGCATCTTCACGTTTTGTTGTACCGGACGCAGCCGCAACAGGCGTCGCGCTGTCGGCGGGAACGGCCATCACTGCGGCAAACGCGTCGGCCTCACCGTCGCCGAACAGATCATCACGGCCGGGTGAGCCGAGGTCGCGCGCGGTCTTCGCCAGCGTCATGCGCAGCGCCTCCGGCTTGAGCGTGTAATTGCGCTCGAGCAGCAGCGCGGCGACGCCGGAGATATAGGCGGCCGAGAACGAGGTCCCCGAGGTCATCTGGTACTTGCCGTCGGGCGCCGGCAGGAAGATGTCGACGCCGGGCGCGGCCAGCGCGATGTAATTGCCGCGGTTGGACGCCGAGAACAGCTTGTCCTGCTGGTCGGTCGCGCTGACCGCGATCACGTTGGGATTGGCGGCTGGATAGAGCGGCGGCGATTTCGCGCCGGCATTGCCGGCTGCCGCGATCAGCACCAGCCCGCGGGCGGCGGTCGCCGCGATGGCGCGCTCGATCACGGCATCCTTCGGACCGGCAAAGCTCATATTGACGATCTGCGCGCCGTGCTCGGCGGCGTAATTCAGTGAGCGCAGGACGATGTAGGACGAGCTCTGGGCTCCACCCGTCGAGCCGCCAAAGGCGCGGATGGCGATGATGCGCGCCTCGGGCGCGCTGCCCATCAGCTTGGCATGCGCCACGATGGCGCCGGCAATGCCGGTGCCATGGACATGCGGGCCCTCGGCGCTGCCGAGCGCATCAAAGTTGTCGGCGATGGAGTGGGCGAGCTCGGGATGTTGGGCGTCGATGCCGGAGTCGATCACGGCAACCGTCACGTTGGCACCGTGCGCCAGCGTATGCGCCTGCGGCAGGCGAAGCCTGGCCAGCGCGTATTGCGCGGGATCGCCCTCGGTCGGCACTGACGATTTCTGATCCTGGAGCACGTAGCGGAAGTTCGGCTGGAGCGAGCGCACGCTGCCGTCGGCGGCGAACTCACGCCGCACCGTCTCGGAAGGCCTGCCGTCCGTGATGCGGAACAGGCCGAACGTCGCCCCGATCAGCGGGAAATTCTCGGATGAGACACGCGTCAAGCCGTGGCGACGCGCAAGCTCGTCGGCTTCAGTCGCCGACAGCGCGCCGTCGATCTCGGCCACGAATTCGTTGGCGAAGGTGCGCAAGTCGACGGCGGCCGGCGTGCTGTTGCCCCGCCCCTTCCCGGCGCTCTTCTTGCCCGATTTTCCCGCGCCATCGCCGCCCGCGCCCGGCTGCGCCAGGCATTCGCCGTCGGCGTCGCGATAGGGGGCGGTGCAGGCCGGATAGAGGTTCGGCGAATAGCGCGCATAGGGCAGCACTGGGGTCGGTCGCATCCGCGCCGTGGTGGTGGTACGCGGGATAGCAGGGATAGAACGCGGGCCGGGGCCGACGCCGACAGCCCGCGCACCAACACCGGGGCTGACGCGCGCGGCGATGCTGGGAGAGATGGTCGGGGTGCGCGTGGGGACGCTGATCGTCGGCGTGCGCATGATCGCCTGCGCCTGCGCAACCTCGACGCCGAGACCGGCGAGCAGGAGTGCAGCTCCGACCGATGAAGCGTAGGCCCCGGCTCGCGACTTACTCTCGGACTTGCGCGTCATCGGTGCAGCGGCGCCTTACGGCGCCGCGACGGCGAGGTTGACGAACTTCTCGCGCGACATCCTGCCGAGCAGCGAGGCGAGCTCGTCCCGGCCCATCGCCTTGTCGAACTGGAGACGGAACATGCCGCCCTTGGCATCGCCGATGATCGAAGCCTGGTAGCTGTCGAGCAGCGCGGTGATGTCGGCGACGCGCGCCTCGGGCGTGAAGCGCACCAGCGCGCGCGCAGGTGGAGCTCCAAGCTCACGCGTGATCGGCGCGCCGACCGACAGCGAAGCGGTCTCGAAGGTCGCGGGCTGGGTCTTTATCAGCACGGCGCCGATGATGCCGGCCTGGAGCAGCAGCGCGATGGCACCCAGGCTCGCCGACCAGGCCAGCGTACGCGGCGACAGGCTCGAGAAGAAGGTCGCGATGCGCGCCGAGAGCGGCAGCGAACCGACCGGCCGCGCCGGCTCGGCGTCGATCGCGGCGAACAGCTTCTGCATCGCCCGCGCCGACGGAGCCCCCAAGCTCTCGTTCAGATGGATGGTCTCTTCGTACTCGCCGCGGATCGCGGCATATTGCTTTGCAAGCGCCGGATCACGCGCCAGCGCTTCCTCGACGCGGCGAGCGTCACGCGTGTTCAGCGTGCCGGCGGCGTGCCAGGGCAGCAGCAGTTCAATTTCACTGGGCTCTTGCTCCAGCATCTTTTTGCTCAATGCCATCATGGCCAGCCTCGCTCAACGCCGGCTGCCTTCAGCAGTTCGGCCAGTTTCTTGCGCGCATAGAACAAGCGCGTCTTCACAGTGTTCTCCGGAATACCGACGATTTCGGCCACTTCTTCCACGGATTTCTCGTGGTAGTAGACGAGATCGACGATTTCCCGATGGTCCGGCGAGAGGCCCGTCAGACACTCCCGCAACGCTTCACTGGTATCCTTTTTCTGCACCGCGATTTCCGGATCGTCAGACGAATCCTCGATCGCGTTGGCAGCTTCGTCGTCCAACCCAACGTCCTTCCTGCGCCGGAGCGCAGACAGGGCCTTGAATCGGGTGATTGCCAGCAGCCAGGTGGAAACGGCGGATCGACCCTCGAACTTGCCGGCTTGACGCCAGACGTCGAGAAACACCTCGCTGATGAGGTCTTCCGCCGCCTGCTCGTCCCGCACGAGCCTTAGCCCGAACCTGTAGACCCTGACATGGTGCCGCCCGTACAGCACCTGCATGGCGAGCCGGTCACCTTGAGCGATCCTGGCGATGAGGACCTCGTCCGAAGCCGCCTGTGTCACGCTCAATGCCCGTCTCGCAAAGTTGGTCGGGTCGGCGCGGCGGACGGTTCGACGGGCGGGGCGAAATTCTTCAGCCTACCGCAGTCACACGGGGGTCTGTGTGATCTACCCCACATACGCGAATTTTCCTTTTGCCACCCGCGGCGGTTGGCCGGCTCGCTCGATAACGGTAACATAGTAATGAAGAATTCCCTGCGCAATGCCGTCCGGCGCGGACGGCCCGACATGATGGAACCATAGCAGCCCTGCACGACGTATGTCTCACCAAGCCCTGCTTTGGCTCGACCCCGTCGCCAACGATGCCTAATCGCCGGCAAATTTCCCCGCCGGCCGCTGTCACCCTGTTGCGCGCAGCACCGTTTGGATTCGATTTCGAAGGATACCAAACCTAAAGGCTTGCCGCGTAGATTTTTGGGCGACATTCACCCTTGGCGGGACAATGAGCACGGCCGCGACGACCTTACCGGAGAGGAATGCCGCTGAGGTCGCGGATCTCGTTCTCATGCCCGACGCGGCTGCGCCCGAGGTACGAGCACGCCGGGTCCGGCAACGCCGGCAGATGTATGTCGGCCAGGTCGCAAGCTACTCGCTCGGCGCCTTCGTGCTGCTGATCTATGCCCATGACGGCGTCGTCCCGATGAACGTTCCGTCGCTGTTCTGGGTCGGCGGCCTGATGATCATCGGCATCTTCGTCGTGATGTCGGAAGCCGGCGTCGGCGACAGACACAGCGACCATTATCTCACCGTCTTCCAGATCTCGGCGCACATGGCGCTGCAGTTCATCTTCCTGGTGTCGGTGCCGACCCTCGGCATCGCCTTCATCAGCGTGCTGTTCCTGATCTTCGCCTTCGGCACGCTGCGCATGACCTCGGCGCAGGCGATGTTCACCTGGGCGATCGCGACGACCTGCCTCGCGGCCGTCTTCCTCGCCTCCGACCTGCCGATCGGCATGCCAGTCGCCACGAAGCTCCAGCGGACCGCCTCGATGCTGTGCTTCGTCCTGGTGATCGGCCAGTGCGCCTTCCTCGGCCTGTTCGGTGCCACACTGCGAAAGGTCCTGTACCGGCGCAGCATCGAGCTGAAGGCCGCCTATCAGCGCATCGAGGAGCTCGCCGAGCTCGACGAGCTCACCGGCTCCTACAACCGCCGCTGCATCATGCGGCTGCTCGATGCAGAGGTCGAAAAGTCGCAGCAGGCGTCCGCACCTTGCGCCATCGCGCTGATCGACCTCGACTGGTTCAAGCGCATCAACGACGCCCACGGCCACCCCGTCGGCGACGAGGTGCTGCGCACCTTCGCCATCACCATTTTTGCAAATATCCGCCCGGCCGACTTTTTCGGCCGCTATGGCGGCGAGGAATTTCTGCTGCTGCTGCCGGGCACCGACGGCGGCGCAGCTGGGCGCATGCTCGAGCGGCTGCGCGGCATCGTCGCCGATCTCGACTGGAGCGCATTTTCCCCCGGCATGCGGGTGACGATTTCCGCGGGCGTCGTGACGCTGCGCGACAACGATACTGCCGACACGTTTCTCGCACGCGCCGACAGCGCGCTTTATTCCGCCAAGGCGCAAGGGCGCAACCGTATTGCAACGAGCTGACTAATCCATTTTTTCCTGGCTGCGCAGAAGCCGCAGCCGGACCGAACGCTCCAGGACAGGGCCATGAGATCGAAATCCGACAAACCATCCGAGAACCTGCTTGATGAATTGCAGACCGCGCTCTCGCACGGCACCGTCGCGCGCCGGGTCGAGGCCCTGCGCCGCGTCACCGATCTCTTCATCAACAATGCGGTGGATTATTCCGACGAGCACATCAGGGTGTTCGACGACGTGTTCCAGTGCCTGATCGAGCAGATCGAGACCTCGGCGAGAGCGCTGCTCGCCAACCGTCTCGCGCCGATCGCGGCCGCGCCGCCCAGGATCATCCGCACCCTCGCGCTCGACGAGGTGATCGAGGTCTCCGGCCCCGTGCTCTCGAAATCGGAACGGCTGGACGAGGCGACCCTGATCGAGATCGCGCGCACCAGGGGCCAGGCGCATCTCAAGGCGATCTCGCTGCGGCGGGTGCTGTCGGAAGCGCTGACCGACGTGCTGGTGGCGCGCGGCAACGAAGACGTCGTGCAATCGACCGTCAGCAATCCGGGCGCGCAGCTCTCCGAGGGAAGTTTTACCGACCTCGTCACGCGCGCCGAACGCGACGATGACCTCGCCACCTGCATCGGCCTGCGGCCCGACCTGCCGCGCCATCACTACCTGAAGCTGATCGCCAAGGCGTCCCTGAGCGTGCGCAGGAAGCTCGAGACCGCGCATCCGGAGCTCGCGGACGAAGTGTCCAGCGTGGTCCAGGAAGCGACCCATCGGGTCCGCGCCGCCGCCATGACCAGGCAGACCGAAATGGCGCGCGCGCTGGTGAGATCGCTGCACGAGGACGGTCGTCTCAACGAGTTTCAGGTCACCAGCTTCGCCGAGCAGGGCAAGTTCGACGAGACAAATGCGGGGCTCGCAGCACTCGCGGGCGTCGCGGTCGAGACCGCCGAGAACATGATGATCGAGAGCCGCAACGAGGGCGTGATGGTTCTCGCCAAGGTCGCGGGCATGCAATGGTCGAGCGTCCGCGCGATCATCGCGATGCGCGAAAAGCTCTCGGGCGGCTCGAAGACCGACATGCTGACGCTGCGCGATGCCTACGAGGCCCTGCGCTCATCGACCGCGCAGCAGGTGCTGCGCTTCCACCGCATGCAGCAGGGCACGACGCCGGCGGCGTGAGGCCGCCGCCGCTAGTAGCGCAAAACTTTCGAACCCGCGTAGGCGCCGATCGCGGTCACGAGTGCCGTCGCGATCGTGTACCAGGTCGCGACGAACAGCGGCGAGTCGTCGGTGCAGTGCGAGGCGTAGAGCGTTGCGGCAAGGCCGGCCGACAGCAGGCCGGCGAGCGCGCCGGCGAGTGCAGGATGCGACGGCGCGCCGTGGCGCAGGCCGAACAGCGCGCCCGCAAGCAGCGGCAGCGACATCGCGGGGATCGCGAGCATGCACACCCGGGAGTTCTTGCCCACCAGCCGCATCGTCATCGGCATCGCCGGGGCCATCATGGTCTCGCCGCCGATCGCAACCGCAAGCAGGCCGACGGGAAGCAGCAGCAGCCAGCCCCAGCCGCGCATCAAGGCTTCGGGCCGCGACAGATGCAGGCTGACGATGATCGCGGGAATCGCAAGCGACAGCGTGACCGCGAACTTCGTGTCGAAGAACGGATTATGCATCGCGGTCATCACGTCGGGCCGCACGCCAAGGAAGCTGGCGAAGATCAGGATCGAGAACGGCGCCGCCACCAGCAGCGCCATCGTCAGCACGGCACCGACGCGCGGCGCGCGATGGGCGTTGTCGGCCGCGAGCGAGCGAATGAGTTGATCGGTATCCATGACTAGTGGTCCCGCAGTTTGGCAGTCAGCGCCGCAAGTCCGCGATGCAGCGCGACCCGCACCGCACCTTCGCTCATCGAAAACTTTGACGCCGTGTCCTTGATCGAAGCGCTGTCGACGGCGATCGACTGCAGCACGTCGCGCTGGCGCTGCGGCAGCGTGTCGAGCTGCGTTGCGACCTCGGCCGCCGAGGCCGTCTCCTGCGGTGCCTCGCCCGGCAGCGTCTCGGCGAAATCGTCGATGTTGACGAAGACCCGCCGGCCCCGCCGCCGGAGCGCATCGATCAGCTTGTTGCGCCCGATCGCAAACAGCCACGGGGCGAAGGGGGCTTCGCTGTCCCAGGTGTGCCGCTTCAGATGCACCGCCAACAAAATCTCCTGCACGATATCCTCGGCCTGGTCGGGAGGCTGCCCGGCCCGCGCCAGACCCCGCCTCGCGGCAGCGCGCAGCACAGGCGTGACCGCCTTCAACAGGCGATGATACGCCGCATCATCGCCTGCCATGGCCGACCGCATCAGGCCGGTCCACTCGTCCTCACGTCCGCGCACGCGCCCTCACCATGCAATTCGGCAGCTCTTTCAGTTTGTTACGCCGGCACCAGAAAGATCACGACTTCGTGATCTGCGCCGTGCCTCGCCACGCGATGCGGCCGTCGAAACCCGCGACGGCTCATAACACCGATCGGTCCCGTCCGCATCCGGCGGCCGGTTGCGAGGCGGCGGTTTGCCCCGCTTTTGCCCGGGATAGCCCGAAGATTCCCATTTTTTGCCCCGCTGTGGTCACGCCCCAGGGGCTCTGTTCGGTCCCGGGACAGGCGGAATTGGGGAGATCGTCAACATGATGAAAGCCAGCGGGCGCGCCGCACTGATTCTTCTTGCCGGCCTTTTCGTGCTGGTCGGAGCCGCTGCACAGGCGGCACCGAGTTCAGCCGCAAGCAGCCAATCGGACAGCGCGGGCAACCAGGCCGACGCAGTCAAGCCGAGCAAGCAGCGGCGCCATGCATCGCGCCACCGCGACAGCGGCAAGACGGCGCAGAAATCCGACGACAAGGCCGACAAGAAGGACGGCGCGGCGAAGGCCGAAAACGACGTGCCGGCCTTGAGCCAGATGCCGCCGGCAGTCGCCAACGCCAACGCGCAGATCGCCGCAGCCGATACGCCGACGGCTGCCGCGGCCTCCGCGTTGACCGGCCGCGCCAACGACAACGTTCAGGCTGCAGCCGATAATACCACCGCGCCGAATGACGAGGCTCAGGTGGTGGCGCCCGATCAGCTCAACGACATCGACCGCGCCCTCCAACAGGACCCGCCGGCACAGAAGGCGG